>JAKALC010000060.1 GCA_021813335.1 bacterium
CCCACTAATATAAAAGTATATAACACTTCGCCCCACAAGGCGGTATTTATCCACAGGAAAAACCCGAAAAGACGCCAAAAATGCCCGGGGTTGCCCCCGGGCATTTTTGGCTAAAACGCTTTTAAATACGCGGTCGAACCATCCTAGATGGCGTCTATCGGCCGCGTCCCCTCGATGAGGGCTGCGTGGGCCGCGAGGATCTTGTCCCGCGCCCGGTTCGGCCGCGAGGCGTTCGTGATGACAATGTTCGTCATATCGTCGGCCGTGTGGATGACCAATGTCCCGTAATTGAAAATGGTCTGTAGAACTCCCTCGATCTCGACCGTGACGTCCTGGACCTTCTCAAGCCGCGCGGTGATAAGCTCGCGGGAGAAGAGGCCGTTCTGCACGATGTCGATGATGCGGCGGTCGGTCACGACCCAGATATTGAGATAGTAGTTCGTCCAATAGGCGAACAGGACGACCCAGAGAATGAGGAGCCAGATAATGTAGAAAAACGCGACCGTGGGGCCCGCGACGGCCGCGGGAAGCCCCGAAAGGACGCGGACCGGTATGAGGTGGAGAATGACGTACGGCAGCACGGCGAAAACGCCGATGACGAAGAGGGCTCCGACGAAAAGAAGCCAGTGCTTGCGGATGACGAGGACCATTTTTTCGCCGTCGTCGAATCTCATAGTTATAAGCTTGCGAGGATGCCGAGAAGGCCGATGCCGAGGAGCGCCACGCCGCACGTGTAGGCGACGATGGTGAGAAAAGCGCCGATATGGGACGGCGAGAAGCGCCCCCAATGGTAGTAGAACGCGAGCGTCAGAAGGCCGACGACGACGGCGGCGGTCCAGAAAACGGCCCACAGGGCCTGCGGGACGCTCATAGCGGGGAACAAAGCGAAACTCGGCATATGCGATAGTATAGCAGACCTAAGCCGCCGCTTCGCGCAGGCGTTTGAGGACGAATTCTCGCGGCAAGACGGAAAGGAACCATCCGGCTTTCGGCCCGTAGGGCTTGCCGAGGAACGCGAAGTACACCGCGGCGAACAGCGCGCCGGGTTCGATGCCCTGCTCTCCTTTCACTTCGTGAAGAAGCGAATGGAACGCGTCGCCCTCGAGCGCACCTCTCTCTTCGAGCGCGCCGGCGATGGCGCCGAGGGCTTTCTTCTGGGCGGGGTCGAGGCCGCGCGCGGCCTCGGGCATTGCCTCCTGAAGCTTGAAGACGAACCTTTCCGGCGCGTGCGCGTCGAGCCACGTTCGGGCATAGGCGGCGCGTTCGGCGAGCTCCGCTCGGTCGGCGTCGTCGAGCGGAGCTCCTTTGAGCTTCTCCATTTCGCGTTCGAGATCGAGGTGCGGCATCTGGACGGCGAACGCGACCTGGGAGAAGCGCGGCAAAAACGGTATGCGGATGTCTGCGCGTTCGTCCGCGGAGTGCGACAGGAGGAAGAGGCGCGCGTAGTCGTCCTGCGCGCCCTCCTTCACATGCTCCGCGAGCTTGTCATAGAGATCGTAGAGCACGGGTATCGTGTCGCCTTCCGGATCGAAATTGATGGCCTGGTTGATGTCCTTGGAGAGGAGCATAAGCCGGAAGATTTTCTGCGGCAGGAGTCCGGCGATCTCCACCGCGCTCGACCCGCGGCCCTTCGACGAGGACATTTTCTTGCCGCCAACAAGGAAGAATTCGTACGGTATGTCGAACGGGGGCTCCGCGCCGAAAACGTCGCGGGAGATATGGTTGGCCACGTCGCGGGAGCCGCCTTTGGTCGAATGGTCCTTGCCGCCCCCCTCGATATCGACGCCGAGCACTTGCCATTTCGCCGGCCAATCGGCTTTCCACACGAGTTTGGCCCTGCCGTCGAAGGGGGATATCCTTCCCTCCGAGCCGCAGCCCTTCGTCCAGGTAACGGCGTTCTGCCGGCAGACGTAATGGACGGTTTGTCCGTCGAAATCGTCGGCTTCGGTCGTCGACATTTTGCCGCAGGCGGGACAGATGACGTTCACGGGAAGCCAGACGTCGCTGCGCTCCGAGCCTGAGACTTCTTTATAGATCCGGCGTATGTCGGCGGCCTTTTCGAGCGCCGTGCGGATGGCGCCGTTCATTTTTCCCGAGAGATATAGCTCGCTCGAGCGGATGAATTCAGGCGACCAGCCGGCTCTTTCGATGACACTCGAGAACTCGCGGCCGAAGTAATCGGCGTAATTTGCAGCCTCGGCGCTCGGCGACGGCACGGCATACAAAGGCTTGCCGAGGTGTTCCTTGAACTTTTCCCGGGGCAGATAGACCGGCAGGTCGTCGAGCGGGTCGAAATCGTTGAGTTCGTACCGGAAGGAGGCCTGTACGCCGCGGTCCGCGAGCGCTTCCTTGACGGTGCCGTGGATGGCGACGCCGCGCATCGAACCGATATGCACCCGGCCCGAGACGGTCTTTTCGTCGCGGATACGGAGCTCTTTCGCGCGGCCGAAGCGCGCCTCGATCTCCCCGGCTATGCGGTCGGCCCAGAACATACTTCTATCGTAGCCGAAAACGCCCCGATGAGAAAGGTTCCCCGGGGCGAGCCCGCAGAATGGGAGGGGCGGCTACTCGACCTTGAGTATCTTGTATTTCGCGACGCCCTTCGGCGTATGGAACGAAAAATCGTCGCCTTTCTTCTTGCCGATGAGGGCGAAGCCGAGCGGCGAATGGTAGGAGATCTTTCCGGAAAGGATATTCGCTTCTTCCGCGCCGACGATGGTGTACAAATGCTTCTCGTCGCTGTCGAGCTTCTGCACGGTCACCTTGGAACCCATACCGACCGAGTCGCTGCGCTCGCCGCGGACGATCTTGGCGTTCTTGAGGATGTTCTCGAGCTTCTGAACGCGCTCCTCGACGGCCGCCTGCATCTCGCGCGCCTGCTGGTACTCCGCGTTCTCGGAAAGGTCGCCGAGCGAACGGGCGTACTCGAGCTGCTCCGCGACTTCCTTGCGGCGCTTCGTGCGGAGCTCGTCGAGCTCACGCGTCAGTTCGTCGAATTTTTCCTGCGAGAGCAATTCTTCGGATGTCGGTGTCATATGAGTACGCACTAGTGTAGCGGTACGATGGATAAAGTCAATGCCCGCGGCGCGCGGTACGGCTTCTACTCGAGGTACTGCGGCTCGTTCTCGTGCATCCAATTGAAGGTGTCGCGCGCCGCGGCGACCGCGCCGACGAGCGTTCCCGTGGGGGCCTTCTCGAGCATAAAGGCGAACGCGTATTTCGGGTTGTCATACGGGAAAAATCCGATGATCCACGAATTCTCGTACTGATTATTCGCGCCGACCTGCGCCGTGCCGGTTTTGGCGGCCGCCGTAATGAACGGCAGATTGATGCCCTGCGCGATGCCCTCCGTGACACCGAGGCGCATACCCTCCTTGATGACCTCAAAGGTATGCGCCGCGATGGGAAGGGTCGCGCCCTGCGGCGTCGAACTCGCGAGAATGGTCGGCGTGAGAAGCGTTCCGCCGTTCGCGACGGCGGCGACGGCGCGGGCGGCCTGAAGCGGGGTCACGGTGACGCCGTATTGTCCGATGGCCGTGTGGTAGGTGTCGCCGATGCGCCACGGATCGCCCGGAAACACGCGAGCCTTCCATTCGGGGGTCGGAATGGTCCCCGACGGCTCGACGAACCCCGCGATGCCCGTCGCGGAACCGAAGCCGAACATCCGGAGATACTTGTTGAGATTCGCGATGCCGAGGCCGGGCTGGTTCTCGAATCCGCCGCCGACTTCGTAGAAATACACGTCGGACGAAACGGCGATGGCGTGCCGCATATCGATCCATCCTTGCGGCCGCCAGTCCTTGAAGATGGACGGATGCGCCGGATCGAACGGATTGGGAACCGATATCGAACCGGTGCTCAGGATCTGCGTCGTCTCGTTGATGACGCCTTCCGTGAGGGCGCCGATGCCGACGAAGGGCTTCACGATGGAGCCGGGAGCGTAGAGGCCATCGACGGCGCGATCGAGGAACGGAAGCGAGGGGTCGGTAAGAAGGGCCGATATCGCCGCGCTGTCGGTGCCGTCGGCGAGCGTTTGGAGCGGGAATTCGGGATAGCTCACGAGCGCCAGGAGTTCGCCGGTCCTGACGTCCATAATGACGCCCGCTCCCCCCTTGAATTTCGATTGGCGCGCGCGGCCGGCAAGCGCGTCGTACATTCCCTGCGACAGAGCCGCGTCGATCGAGAGGGTGATCCTCTCGCCGTTCTGCGGCGGCACGAGCGTGCTTTCCGAAACGATCTTTCCGACCGCGTTCGTCTCGGTGAGCATCGCGCCGTTCTTGCCGAGCAGCTCGTCATTGAATCCGGCTTCGACGCCATCGACGCCGACCGATTCTTCGCGGAAATGCGAGCCGCTTGCGTCCTGTGCCGGCATCTTGGCGTAGCCGACAACCTGCGCGATGCCGCGGTAGGGCGCGTAGACGCGCGTCGAAAAATCGCTCCCCTCCCCGCGGCTGTTGCTTGCGAGGAGCCGGCCGAAGCGGTCGGTGATG
>JAKALC010000061.1 GCA_021813335.1 bacterium
GTTCTATTTTCCCGATGACCTCGCGCTTCTCCGCGGGAATCACGTACCGCGGCACGAAGCCACCCTCGATGTCGACGGCGTCCTTGTTCGACTTCGGCAGATCGCGCACGTGGCCGACCGAAGCGAGGACCGTGTAGTCCTTGCCCAAGTAGTGTCCGATAGTGCGCGCCTTCGTCGGCGATTCAACGATAAGCAGTTTTGTGCTCACTCGTTCACAAATAACGTGCAACGCTACTCTATGTCAACTCGGATAGGGTGATGATCGGAGCCGTACCGCTCGGAAATGACTGCGGAATGCGCGATGGAAAATGTATGCGAAACGAGAATGTGGTCGAGCTGGCTGCCGGCAAATGCGTGCGTCGTCTGCCCGCGGAGCGGGTTGTGGAGTTCGTGTGCCATAAAGCGCTTCTCGAGGTGCGTACGCTCTTGTCCGTAGCGCGCGACAGAATGCAGCGGACCGCCAAGAAGCCAATTCAAGAGCGAGACGCTCGGCGATTCGATGGTATTGAAATCGCCGCAGACGAGTGCCGGAACGGCAGGATCGCGTTCCGCCATCGCGAGCTCGAATTCGCGGACGCGCAAATCGGGCCGCGTGAGCGCGGTGTGGAGGCAGAAGACGCGCACGGTTCCCGCGGGCGTCCGGAGATCGGCCCAGAGCCCGCTGCGGTTGCGGATCTTCGACCAGTGCAGAGGGCGCATAAGATGCACGAAAAGACGGGTGCGCAGCGGAAGGAGCGGCCAGTATTCCGGAAAGGAAATCGTCCCGCGCTTTTCAATCGGGTAGCGCGAGAGGATGACGAGGTGGAGCCGCTCGACCGGCGTGAAAAGCCGCTCGACATCCGTCGCTTCCGCAACGTGGTACGGGAGCTCCTTGAGCTGCGGCAGAAAACGTTCCGGCACTTCTTGCAGGCAGAATACGTCCGCGCCGGAGCCGCGGATGAAGGCGAGTGCCTCGTCGAGCCGCTTATTCCGGAACAGCATATTCCACGAGTAGACGATCATAGTTTTGTCAGGCGCGGCGCCACGCGCCGAATTCCTCTTTTGCGAGCCCGCGAAGCTCAAGCGAGACGAGCGCCGTGAGGAGTTCGCCCGCGGCGGCTTTGCCGCCGCGGAGAATGTCGTCGCGCGCCATCGGTTCTTCAAGCATATTCCAGATAACGCGTTCGGCATCCGTAAGGTCGCGCGGCGCTTCGCGCGTCTCGTCCGGCGCGTCCGGCGCGATGCCAAGCGCTTCGAGGATATGGAGCGGTTCGGCGGCGAGCGCCGCGCCAAGCCGGATGAAGAGATTGGCGCCGTAGCCGTGCGGATCGCCGATGCGATGCGGGATCGCGAGCAGATCGCGGCCGTATTCGCCCGCAAGGCGCGCGGTGATGAGCGTGCCTGACTGCGGTCCGGCTTCGACCACGAGCACTGCGTCCGCGAGTCCGACCATAATCCGATTGCGCGCCGGAAAATCATAGGGATGGGCGACGTATCGGGGCTCGTGCTCGGAGAGGAGCGCGCCGCCCGAGGCGAGGATGTCCCGTGCAAGCGGGAGGTTCGCCCGCGGGCCGATGACGGCGTCGTCGAGTCCGGAGCCCGGTATCGCGATGGTGTGGAGCCCCGCCGAAAGCGCTGCCTTGTGCGCGCATGCGTCCGCGCCGAGCGCGAGTCCCGACACGATGGAGATCGGATATCCCGCGAGACCGGCGATAAGCGTCCGGCACGCTTCCTCGCCGTAGCGGGAAAGCGCGCGGCTGCCGACGACGGCGAGCAGCTTGTGCCCGGCGGGCGGAAGCGCGCCGCGCACCCAGAGCCGTTCTGGCGGCCCGGGTATCTCAAGAAGTTGTGCAGGCCACGTTTCGCGCGCGAGCTCGCGAATCTCCATAGGTGCAGTATACTATTCAGCACAATGCTGGACATACATTTCATACGGGAGAACGCGGAACTCATAAAAGCCGGGGCGGCGAAGAAACGCATTGAAGTGGACCTCGACCGGCTCATTGAGGTCGATGATGAACGCAAGCGCATCCGGCAGGAGCTCGATACGAAGCGCGCGGAGCAGAACCGGCGCTCAAGCGAGATACAGCGCGCGCAGGGTGCGGAGCGCGAACAGCTGCTTGAGTCGATGCGCCAGCTGAAGCACGGGATGGAAGAGGGCGAAGAACAGCTGAAGCGCGTGATGGAAGAATGGCAGAAGCTGATGCTCACGGTCCCGAACATTCCGGATATGTCGGTGCCCGACGGCGAGAGCGACGCGGACAATCTTGAAGTGAAGAAGTGGGGCGAGCCGACGCAATTCCCGTTCACGCCCAAAAGCCACGTCGAGCTTATGACCGAACTCGGCATCGCGGATCTCGAACGCGGCGTGAAAGTGGCGGGCTTCCGCGGTTACTTCCTCAAAGGCGACGCCGTCCTCCTGATGAACGCTATCTGGCAGCTTGCGCTGAAACACTTTGGTGCAAAAGGCTTCGAGCTCCTGTCCGCGCCATCCTTGGTGCGCCGTGAAGCGTTCCTTGGCACGGGGTATCTGCCGCAGGGCGAAGACGACCTCTACAAGACGCAGGACGGCGATTTCCTCGCCGGTACCGCGGAGGTCGCGACGATGGCCTACTATATGAATGAGACGATCGATCTCAAGGATGCGCCTATTTCGTTCCTCTCGTTCTCCCCGTGCTTCCGTCGGGAAGCCGGCGCGCACGGCAAGGACGTGCGCGGGCTCATCCGCGTGCACGAGTTTTACAAGTGGGAACAAGTCGTGCTCTCTAAGGCCGACCACGCCGAGTCCGTGCGGCTTCACGAATGGCTGAATCGCAATACGGAGGAATTCATTGAGCTCCTCGGCATCCCGTATCACACGGTCGCGAACTGCGGCGGCGACCTCGGTCTCGGCCAGGTGAAGAAATATGACGTGGAGCTGTGGGTGCCGGCGGAACAGAAATACCGCGAGATCAGCTCTGCCTCGTACTTCCACGATTTCCAGACGCGCCGGTTGAACATCCGGTACCGCGATGCGGATGGCACGCTCAAGTTCGCGCACTCGCTCAATTCAACTGCCATCCCGACGCCGCGCATTCTCGTCTCGATCGTCGAGAACTACCAGCAGGCAGACGGTTCCATCAAGGTGCCCGAGGTGCTCGTCCCCGATGTTGGCAATAGCGTCATCGGCCCCGCAAAGCGCTGAGCGCCTTTCGGCGCGGCGGCGGCGGAGCCGTCGCCGCGCGCGTATCCTGCTCGTTCTCCTGGTCCTCATTCTTCTTGGTGCTCTCCTCTGGGGTTTTCGACAGCCGGCTGTGCGCATCGCGCGGGTTGACGTCGTCGCTGGCAATCCGTCGCTCGCTTCCTACGCAACGAGTACGATGAGCGGCTTCTATCTTTTCGGGCTCGTACCGCGCGATTCTTTCTTTTTCGTACCGGAAGACACGATGCGCCACGCGATCCTCGCTGACCATCCTGACATTGCGGCAGTATCCATCTCTCGTGAGAGTTTGACCGCGCTTTCCATTCGCGCCATCGCGCGTACGGCGGTTGCCCGCTGGTGCGGAAGCGCGCCGCCGGCGAATATGGCGTCGTCGACCAGCGGCACCGAGAATTGCACCGTCTTCGATCCGAACGGATTTCTGTTCGAGCCGTTCTCGTCGACGACGCCGACGCTGAATCCCTTTGCGTTCTACGAACCGCTTGCGGCGAGCTCCACCGATGCGCTTGGCCGCACGCTTCCGAGCGCCGACCAATTACCGTCCGCTTTCGACTTTGCGCGCCGCGTAGCGGTATTCGGTTCGCCGGTCGTGCGAGTCGTTGTCCGCGGCGGGGAAGTGGATGATTATCTTGGAAGCGGCACGCGTGTCACCTACGTGCTCGGCGACGAACAGAACGCCATCACCGCGCTCGTCTCCGCGAGCGCGGGCCTCAACCTCGCGGACGGCTCGCTTGAATATGTGGACCTGCGTTTTGACGGGAAGGTGTATTTGAAGAAAGTAGAACCGCGGAAATAGCCAAATCTGCCGCGTTGCGGGTCCCGACTCGTTCCTTCGCCGTACCGCAGAGTACGTCTCCGGAACTCGCCCTCCCGCGCCTTGCATCTCCGGCCATTTCCGCGGTTCTAAAGAGGATGATAGTGTGGCGAAATGCAGTCTTTTTGGCAGAAACTCAAGAAGCCGTTTTTCGTTATGGCGCCGATGGCGGACGTCACCGACCCTGCGTGGCGGCGTCTTGTGGCGCGCCTCGGGAAGCCGGACGTCACGTGGACGGAATTCGTTTCCGCCGACGGCCTCTACCACACGCGGGAAATCGCGAAGATGCGAGATGCAGACAATCCGCTTGTGCGCGATCTCTCATTTGAGCCGGACCAGCACCCGATCGTCGCGCAGATATTCTCGTCGAAGCCGGAGATGGTCGCGTACGGCGCACGGCTCGTGGGCGAGCTTGGATTCGACGGCGTGGACCTCAATATG
>JAKALC010000062.1 GCA_021813335.1 bacterium
GTTTTCGGGACGTCCCTCTTTCATTTTGTGACTCCACGGGGGCTCGAAAAACCAGATGGAGTAAAGCAGGCGATATTCAGAGATGACCGTCGCGCCTTAAGCGCGATGGCTCGGAAGGGCGGGGAGCGCGCGGCCCTCAACCGCGCTCTTCGGGAGGCAAAAAAGAAGAGTGGCAGAGGGAAGCGGGGGCGGAACAGGCAAAGCTGCTCTCCCTTTCGCCGGAGGGCGACGTTCTTCCGCCGGTTACGCCCGCGGAAGAAGAACCGCACAGGTAAGCTCCCCAGCTCCCGTGCTTGTTTTTATACTCCCCTCTTCTTATCTATTACAAATACTTCTGCCTTGTTTTTGAGTTCCTCTGTGATAGGATGCCGGCGGATCAGGGTCGCCAGGAAGGCGCCTCATCATGTGCTGTGATCCGTTTGTAATGCAAGTGAAGGAAGCGCAACAGAAAAGTCTGTCATAGTAAGCCCACGGAAACGCGGGATGGTGGCAGATAGGGGTGTCACAGCCCCTCATAGTGCGAGCTTCTGCGCACGATCCGGGGTCCCGGCCGTGACTCGCGCCGAGATCGTTTCTTGGCCCGCGCGCGGACACGACGCCGGGCAGCGGCACAGCGGCGGACCGGTCCCCGGTTGTCTAAGGTGTAGTCATGCCCAAGCATGTGAATGCCTTCCTGGCGCTTTAGGCAATGTCCTTTTCGGTTCAATTCAACTTCTTGGAGGATCGCTATGGAGCGGAAAGAACCCGCGGTCCTTCGGAGACCGCGCAGAAATGCCGATGAAGATTCCCCGCTCCCCCTCGCGAATACCGTCGGCGGGCGGCCGCATATCGACTTTTCCTGGAAGCGGGATGCGAACGGGAAACGCCGGTTGATCGGGAACCCGAACAAACCGATGCGGAAGCTCCACGAGCTGTTCGGAAGGTATCTGAAGGCGGGTATCGAGGCGATGGGAGACGATAATCATCCGCTCATCAGACTCCCGTCGTCGAGCGCGTTCGTAAAAGGAACGAATCCGCTCAAGAACGCCGAAAGGCACCGCGATGGAAAGTTCTTTTACATCACGGACGTCAAGGACGCGTATCCGAGCGTTGACCTTGAGAGGCTTGCCGCGCTCGTCGTGTACGTCAGAAGGTACCATGAGTACAAGCTCGACTTCTCTCTCAGAGCACTGGGGCAAAATCCGGCGCTTGCGGGGGAGCTTCGCGAGGACCGGCTGTTCCCCTCGGTCCTTGCCTTCCTTGAGTCATTCTGTTCGGGTCCGCGCGGCGAGGGTTTGGCGGTCGGTGGCCCGCTTTCGCCGTACCTCTTTAACCTGTACTGCGAGGTGTTCTCCGACCAGAACCTGCGAAGGGTGTGTGCGAAATACGGGATCACCTTCACCCGGTACGCCGATGACAATGTGTTCTCGCGGCAGAAACCCATTATCGGCGATATCCGCCGGGAATTGCGGCGATGTATCGACCGTGCCGGCTTCGAGGTAAATCACCGCAAATCGAGGGTCCTTTCGCGCGAGATGGGGGTGGTTCACGTTACGAAGATCGGTCTGCGCGGCGATCCTTCGGTTCCAGGGAAAACAATTCTCGTATTCCCGAAGAAAAAAGGAGACGTCTCCACGGTGTGATCGGGAGCTACCTGACGATGCAGATGGATTGGCCGGAGAAAGTGAGCGGGCTCATCTCCGAGTTCATGTACTACTACAAGAATGTCGAGCAACCGACAGCGACCGACCGGAAAACATTTGAACTCTGTAAGGAGTTCGAAAACGAGTGGTCGAGGCATCGTTGATCGCTAGCAGTGCCGCTGCTAGCGATTTTTGTTTATCGAACCGGGGAGTTACTTCCCTCTTCTCTCTTTTTTTGTTATAAAACGCTGGCGGCCTCATCGTCTAGCGGCCAGGACACATCCTTCTCAAGGATGGAACCGGGGTTCGATTCCCCGTGAGGTCATACCTTCTTCTCCCACCGCTTTTCCTGGCGGACGAGCTGTACGCAATCTTCGGGGCGCGCGAGGAGCGCTTTGACGATTCGTTCGGTGCGAACCGACTGGGAACCCTTTACGAGAACGACGTCGCCCGCGCGGACGATATCCGGGAGCGCGGCGGCCGCGGCACGGGCATCGTCGAATGTCATGCCGCAGGCATCGTCCGATGCGGCGGCGAACGCGCGGGCCCGGATGCCGACCGCGGCGACCACGTCGGCCGCGGCGGCTGCGAGCGAACCGATGCGCTCATGCTCGGCAACCGAATAGCGGCCGAGCTCGAGCATATCGCCGAGGACAGCGATGCGGCGCTTCGCGTGCGGGAACGCTTTGAGCGTCCGGAGCGCTTCTTCGACCGCCGCGGGCGACGAATTATAGGAATCGTCGATGACCACCGAGCCGTTCACCCCGGCGAAGAGGCGGCCGCGGCCGGGCGGCGGCTCGTAGCGTTCCAGGCGCTCGAGCGCCTCCGGGAGCGGGATGTCGAACGCCGCGGCCGCGGCAAGCGCGGCCGCGGCCGGCAGCAACTGCGTTTCCCCCACCGAGCCGCGCACGATAAGGCGCCCCTTCTCTTCCCCCTGGGCGACATCCGCCGCCATTCCGGCGACTTTTCCGCCTTCCTCATAAAAACGAGCGGCGCTTATGCGTACGGTAGCGCCGCGTGCCGCGCCGTAGGAGAAAATGCGCGCGCTCGTCCGGGCGGCCATACGGGGGGCATGGGAGCCGCCGAGCGGGATGATGAGCGGCGCGCCGCCCGCGAGCGCGTAGGCGGGCGAGAACTCCTCTTCGCGCACCGCTTCGGGCGAGGCGTACGCTTCGACGTGCACCGGTATCTCGGGTAGCCGCGTCACGACAACAGCGTTCGGCGTCGCGATGTGCAGGATGCGCGCAAGGTCGCCCGGCTTGTCCGCCCCCACTTCAAGCACGAGCATATTCGGGTAGTGATTCGGCAGGATGAGCAACGCGAGCGCGCTCTTCAGTACGGAGAACCAGGCGAGCGGATTGTTCCACGGATTCCCGACGCCGAGGATCGTGAACGGGACGCCGAACTCGCTGTTGAAGCTTTTCTCGCTCTTGCGGACGAGGAAGCGCGCGGCGAGCGCCGCCGCGACGGCGTCTTTCGCGGAGGTCTTCCCCACCGATCCGGTCACCATCACGATGCGCGGCCGGTAGCGGCGCACGACCGCCCGCGCGCAGAGGGCGAGGGAAAAAGCGGCGATGGATTTGAGGAGGCGCTTCATAGGGCCGTGCTGGTCGCGACGCCGCGGTCAGGGGGCACAGCGTAATAGTCGATGAGGAAATGCACAAGGTCGAGCAGGGTCGGCGTCAGCGTTTCGGAGGCATACTCCACGTGCTTTGGATCGTTGGTGTAGAGCAGGATGATGAAGCGCGGATCGAACGATGGGAAGAACGCGACTTCCGAATGAAAGAAGCGGTTCGTGTAGTAGGTGCCTGTGGGCGTCGGCAATTGGGCGGTTCCCGTTTTCGCCGCGACCGACATCGTCGGGATTTTCGCGTGCCCCCGGTCGAGGATCTGGTCGAAAAGCGCGTCCATCATCACCGTCGTCTCGCGCGCGGCGGTCGCGCTGAAGACGCGCGTGCCGCTTCCCCAGTCGAGCGTGCGGGTGAGCCCCGTGTCGAGCATGATGCCCGACGCGAGGTGCGGCGTGACCATCACGCCGCCGTTGGCGATCGCGCCGAGCGCGCGGATCATCTGGAGCGGCGTAACCGCGATGCCCTCTCCGAACGACGCGGTGTCGTAGTACACCTGTTGGGGCTTCGAGAGGTTCCCGATGAGGGCGCCGGTTTCGCTGGGCAGGTCGACGCCCGTCTTCTGGCCGAAAATGGAGGTGAAGTACGCGCGGAAATTGTCCTGGCCGAGCTGGGTGGCGACCCACGACGCCCCGACGTTCAGGGACTGCATGATGATCTGCTGCATCGGAATGACGCCGCGCGCTTTGCGATCCCAGTTGCAGATGTTCGCGGCGTTCACGGTGATGCATCCGGTATCGTCGTAGGTGGTCTGCGGAGTAATGGCGCCGGCGTCGAGCGCCGAGGTCATCGTGACGGGCTTCATGATCGAGCCGAATTCGTATACGTGTTCGGCAAGCGGATTGACGAGGAGCGACGGATCGATGTTCTGCAGGTCGTTCCCGTTGAAGGTCGGAACGGAGCCGAGCGCGACGATGGCGCCCGTCGAGGGGACCATAATGATGCCGCCCGAACTCTGGCTCGAGTACTGCCTGTTCACCGCCGCGAGGTCGTTCATAAGCCGCGTCTCGACTTCCGGCTCGATGGTCGTGACGACATCGCCCTCCCGCGCGTCCCGCGCGCTGACGAGCATATTGCCGATGTTGGAGAAAAGCTCCGCGAAGAAATTCTTGTAGAGGAGGTCGCCCGTGCGCTCGAGCGTGGAATCGTAGTACGCCTCGAGGCCGGTC
>JAKALC010000063.1 GCA_021813335.1 bacterium
ACAGCTAGATCCTTCTGCGCAGCCTTGCCTACGAAATAGGGCTGTCGCTCCGCCAGGCGCAGCTCTACGGCGTGGCGGTCAAGGAGGTGACGCCGGGGAGCGGCACGTTCAGCGCGGCGTACGGCGTCTACTTCCCGGGAAGCATCATCGGGACGCCGAACGCGAGCTACTCCTTATTCGCCGATCTCAACAACAACGGCCAATACGACGACGGTTCGGCGGCGATCGTCGAGAACTTTTCCCTCCGGAACAACTTTTCGATCAGCAATTTCTGCGCCACCGAGGGGAACGGCGTTATGCAGTGCGCCTCGGCTTGCCCGTCGCCTCTTCCGACGGGGGCCATATCGTGCGCGTCGAACGCCCTGTCGTGGCTCGCCGTAACCTTCAAACGGCCCGACCCGAACGCCATCATCCTCACGAGCGCCTTGTCGAGTCTCCCGTCCGTCTATAGCAACGCCATCATCACCGCCTCGTCGCAAGCCGGCGTGACCCGCTCGGTTTCCATCTCATCGGTGGGGCAGATAATCATAAACTCCCAATGATGCGGCTCCCTATGAAAATCCCGCGCGCTTCATCTCCGCGGCCGCGGGGGTTTACCCTTATCGAGCTCCTCGTGTCGGTCGGCATTTTTATGGTCGTGATGCTCATCACGATCGGCGCGCTGGTCGGAATGGCCGACGCCGATCGCAAGGCGCAGTCGATACAGGCGGTCGTCGACAACCTCAACTTCGCGCTCGACGATATGTCCCGGAACATCCGAACGGGTATGACGTACCACTGCGTTGAGAATGGGATCGATCCGGGCGGCGAACCCATCGGGAACCTCTCTCTTACGAGCAATTGCGGCTTCAACGGTTCGTCGTATATGGCTTTCGAGGGGGCCGGCGGGAGTTCGAGCAATCCGAACGACCAGATCGTGTACTGGTTCGCGCCGGCCGCGACCTGCGGACCGGGGTACACCGGAGGGTGCATCGAGAAGTCGGTCAACAGCGGGCAGACGTTCCTCCCGCTCACGTCCCCGCAAGTGTTCATCGACTCGCTCAGGTTCTATGTGACCGGAACATGCCCCCTGACCTCCGGGTCGGGATGCGCGCCGGACAGCTTGCAGCCGAAGGCGGTCATCGTGCTCTCGGCCCATATCCAGCTTACCGCGCAGACCAAGACGACCATCGAGCTCCAGACGACCGTGACGCAGCGGATCTTCGATCAATGAATATGAAAAACAACGCACCACTCATCATACGCACCGCAGGACTTCGCGCGGCCATCGCCTCCGCTCTGCGGAAAGGGAAGGCGGCGCCCGGCTTCACGCTCATCGAAACGTTCGTGGCGATAACGATACTGGTCACGGCGATCGTCGGTCCCTTGAGCATCGCCGCCAAAGGATTGTTCGCGGCGGAAACCGCAAGCGATCAGACGACGGCCATCTACCTCGCCCAGGATGCCATCGAATACATCCGCTACGTCCGCGATTCGAACCAGCTTGCCGGCGTCGATTGGCTCACCAATCTGGCGCCGTGCATCAGCGCCGACGGAAGCCGGTCCTGCTTCCTCGACTCTTCTCAAGGGGCGGGCGCCGCGGGGAACATAACCTCCTGCAGCGGAACCTGTCCCGTGATGTTCTACAACACCTCGACGGGTTTCTACAATTACGGCTCGCCGTCGAGCTCGAATGCCGCGAGCAAGTTCACCCGCATCATCTCGATCGTGTATCCCGCGGGCGGGAATAATTGCACCGGCCTTAACGGCTGCGAGGCCGCCGTGTCGGCGTCGGTCAATTGGCAGAATGGCCCGGTCCCGCACTCGTTTACGGTGCGCGAAAATATACTCAAATGGCAACGATGATCACACGCCGGATCCGCTCGATACGCCGCGCGATGGGCGCGGCTCCGAAAGGATTCACCATCCTCTTCGCGTCCCTCGTCGCGAGCTTGCTCCTCGCGGTCGGTCTTGTCATCTTCGACATCACCTACAAAGAGGTTCTCTTCTCGACCGTCGCGCGCGATTCCGATTTCGCCATCTATGCCGCCGACTCGGGCCTCGAGTGCGCCCTCTACTGGGACGCGCGCTATGCCGGCTCGGCGAACTACGGAAGCGGCAGCGTGTTCGCCACCTCGACCAATTCGTCGCCTCCCCAGTCCGGCGTGGTCTGCAACAGCCAGGATATCGCCGCGGCGGGCGTCGCGGCCCATACCTGGCCCCAGACGGCGACGCCGACCTCGGCCATAACGGCGTTCTCGATCTCGTTCTCTCCGCAGCCCTACTGCGTCAGCGTCGTCGTCTCGAAAACCTCCTCGGGCGGCGTCATTTCGACCAGCATCACGGCGACCGGCTTCAACACCTGCGTCGCCGGCGCGCCGAACCGCATCGAGCGTACGCTCCAAGCGAATTACTAGGCCTCCCTAGAAGGCGGGCGCGAGAAGCGGTACTCTATAACCGTATGATCCCGAAGGATGTCCGCGGCGAATACGAAAAACTGAAAAAGACGATCAACCGCTACCGCACCCTGCGGCACGTCTACGGCCGCGAAGAACTATCAGAGGAAGCGGAAGACTCGCTCAAATATCAGCTCGCGAAGATCGAAGAGAAATACCCCGAACTCATAACGCCCGACTCTCCCTCGCAGCGCGTCGGCGGGCGCGCGCTCGCGCAGTTCAAAAAAGTGCGGCACAAGGTCGCGCAGTGGTCCTTTAATGACGCCTTCACGCCGGACGATATCCGCGAGTTCGACGCCCGCGTGCGGCGGTTCCTCAAAGACGACTTCGGCGACGTCGTCCCGGAGTACGTCTGCGAGCTCAAGATAGACGGGCTCAAAATAGTCTTCGAATACGAAAAGGGCGTCTTAAAAACGGCGGCGACGCGCGGCAACGGGCTCGTGGGGGAAGACGTCACGCACAACATCCGCACCATCGAGTCGGTGCCGCTTTCCCTCGAGCGCCCCGTCGACATCATCGTCGAAGGGGAGGTGTGGCTCTCCACCAAGAATCTCGAAGCGCTCAATCGCGAACGGGAGAGAGAAGGGGAGCCCTTGTTCGCGAATCCGCGCAATGCGGCCGCGGGCGCCGTGCGCCAGCTCGACCCGAAGATAGCGGCCGCGCGGAAACTCGACGTATTCATTTACGATGTCGCGCAGACGTCGGAAGCGTTCCCCGCGACGCAATGGGAAGAGCTCGATTATCTGCGCGGGCTCGGGTTCAAAGTGAACGAAAATGCCGAGCTCGCGCGCAACGTCGACGAAGCGATCGCGTACTGGGAAAAATGGAAAAAACGCGGGCGGCATCAGGAATACTGGATAGACGGCGCCGTTCTCAAGGTCAATGAAAAGCGGCACGAGCTCGCGCTCGGCTACACCGGCAAGGCGCCGCGCTTCGCCATCGCCTTCAAGTTTCCGGCAGAGCAGGTGACGACCGTCGTCGAAAATATCGCGTTCCAGGTCGGGCGAACCGGCGTCATCACGCCGGTCGCGCACCTGAAGCCCGTATCGGTCGCGGGCACCACGGTCTCGCGCGCGACCTTGCATAACGAAGACCAGATACGCCGTCTCGACGTCCGCGTGGGCGACACCGTCGTTCTCCAGAAAGCCGGCGACGTCATCCCTGAGATCGTGCAGGTCGTGCCCGAAATGCGGACCGGGAAGGAAAAAGCGTTCACCTGGCCGACCCATATCGCCGAGTGCGGGGGCGACGGCAAGATCGAGCGCGTGCCGGGGCAGGCGGCATACCGATGCGTCAATAAAAATTCATTCGCGGTATTGCGGCGCCTATTTCATAATTTCGTGGGGAAGCACGCGCTCGATATCGTGGGATTGGGCGAGAGCACGGTCGACCTCCTCCTCGACCAGGGCCTCGTCGCGAGCTTCGATGACCTTTTCTCGCTCACGCAGGGCGACGTGGAAACGCTCGAAGGATTCGCCGAAGTGTCCGCGCAAAAACTCATCGCCGCGATAGACCGCGCGCGCACGACCGAGCTCTCGCGGCTTCTCGTCGGGCTCTCCATAAACCACGTCGGCGAAGAAACGGCGCTCCTGGTCGCGGAGCATTTCAAAACACTGGACGATCTTGAACGGGCGCCGGAAGAAAAGCTCGACCTGATCCCTAATGTGGGCTCCGTCGTCGCGCGCTCCATCACCGAGTGGTTCGGGCGCAAGCAAAACCGTGAGCTCGTAGCACGGCTCAAAAAGATACTGACGGTACAGAATACGGCGTATGCGGGGCGCGGAAGAAGCGGCCTGCCGCTCGCCGGACGCACGTATGTGCTCACGGGTACCCTCAGATCGG
>JAKALC010000064.1 GCA_021813335.1 bacterium
GACGCGTAGGTCGAAGGGCGGCCGATGCCGCGCTTCTCGAGCTCTTTCACAAGGCCGGCCTCGGTGTAACGGTCGGGGGGCGTCGTTTCTTTTTCCTGCGCCGCGACATCGCGCACGGCAAGCGCTTCGCCCTCTTCGACGGCCGGGAGTACGACGTCGTCGCCCGCGGAAAGCGGGTCGGCCTTGAGCCAGCCGTCGAAGACGATCTGCGAGCCGTTCGCGGCGAACGCCGGAAGATTCTCGTCCTTCGTTTTCGCGACGATCTTCGTCTTGAGGAGCCGAGCGTCCGCCATCTGCGAGGCGACGGCGCGGCGCCAGATGAGCTCGTAGAGCCTCTTCTGTTCGGGCGTCGTCCCGGCGGACTCTTTCGCCACCGCGGTCGGACGGATGGCCTCGTGCGCCTCTTGCGCATTCTTGCTCGCCGTCTTGTAGGCGTGCGAGGCGGCGTAGTCCTTGCCGTATTTCTTCGCGATATGAGCGAGCATCGCGGCGCGCGCACCGGCGCTCACGTTGACGCTGTCGGTGCGCATATAGGTGATGAGGCCCGCCTCGTAGAGTTTCTGCGCGATGCGCATCGTATTGGATGGCGAGAAGCCGAGCCGCGACGAAGCCGCCTGCTGAAGCGTCGAGGTCGTGAACGGCGGGCGCGGGCTGCGCTTCATTTCCGATTCCGCTACATCGGCGACCGCAAGGCCGTCTTTCTTCACGGCTCCCACGATCTTCCCGACGAGGGCCTCGTCCCGCGGCTCTTCGACGCAGGAGAGGGTGAGCGGCTTCTTGCTCTTCGTTTCCGTGTTCGCGGTGATGACCCAGTACTTCTCGGGAACGAAGGCGCGTATCTCGCGCTCCCGCTCCATAATGATGCGGAGCGCAGGCGACTGCACGCGGCCTGCCGAGAGGCCGTAGCGCACCTTCTTCCAGATGAGGCCCGAGAGGTCGTAGCCGACGAGGCGGTCGAGGACGCGGCGCGCCTCCTGGGCGTAGCGCAAGTGCTCGTCGATCGGGCGCGGATGCGCGAGCGCTTCGGCGATAGCTTCCTTCGTTATCTCGTGGAAAACGATGCGCTTGGGCTTCTTGAGCCCGAGCTCCTCCTTTATATGCCACGCGATAGCCTCGCCCTCGCGGTCGGGGTCGGTCGCAAGTATAACTTCCCGGGCCTTCTTCGAAAGATCCCGGAGCTCGCTGATGACCTTCTCTTTGCCGGGCGTCACGACGTAATGGGGGACGAAACCGCCGGGAATGTCGATGGCTTTGGCATTGCTTTTCGGCAGATCGCGCACGTGTCCGACCGATGCGCGCACGACGAAGCCGCCGGACGCGTCGATGCCCTTCAGATATTTTTCTATGGTTTTCGCCTTGGCTGGCGACTCGACGATCACGAGCTTCATTTCTCAATTGATACAACGGATGCGCGATAAGCGCAAAGGATACATAAAAACAGCCCTGCGAATGCGCGGAGCTGCGGATCAGGTTTCGAGAGGCCGATAGGAGATCACGACGCGGTGCCACGGGCCGTCGGCGATTCCGAAATACGTTGAACGGTTCACGATCGCGTATATCGGTTCCACAAGATGGTACCAGCGTGTTTTGTGGCGCTCGGCTTCGGAGAGCGTCTCGCCCGTGAAGGGCCAGAGGCTGTACGTGCCACAGGCGGAATCCGTACGACACCGATTCACGCAGCACAGCATCACGACGTGCAGATACAGGCCTCCTTCGATCGTCCTCGGTATGCGCTCGTAAAACGCCGTGTGGCCAAGCACCGTATATCTGTGGTTCATCGCCCTGAGCTCGCGATTCGCCTGTACAGCGAGATCGTTAGGCGTCAGCGCGGCAAGGAGTATTTTCGGCGAATACACGCACTCCTCCGTAAGGTCGGCGGGTTCGACATCTCCGTCTATTTAACCACCGCTTGCGGCCTCGTCGAGTTTCTTATGCACGTTCGACTTTGCCGAGGCGTTCGACGATGAGGCCGCGAATGGCGAGCGAGGAGAGAGCGATGTTCGCGCGCGATGCCGAAAGCCCCGAGCGCCCGATGAGCTCGTCGCGCGTCAGAGGCTCGGCCATCGCTTCCCAGACGGCGCGCTCGTCGCCGTCGGCGTCGGGAGGAAGCTCGCGCTCGCGCGCTTCCCGCGGATCGCCGGGGGAAATGAGGCCGAGCGCTTCGAGAATATCTTCGCTGCCCCGCACGAGCGTGGCGCCCGTGCGGATGAGGCGGTTGTTGCCCGTGCCGCTCTCGCTGCCTATGGGGTGGGGGACGGCGAGGATCTCGCGGTTGTAATCAAGAGCGAGGCGTGCGGTGATGAGCGTCCCCGACCGCTCCGAGGCCTCGATGAGAAGCACGGCGCGGGAAAGGCCGGCCATAATGCGGTTGCGCGCGGGGAAGGTCCATCGCGCGGCGCGCGCCTCGCGCCCGTATTCGGACACCACGGCGCCTCCTTCTTTCAGGATGCGCGCCGCGAGTCCGCGGTTCGACGCGGGATAAATAGATGCGTCGCCCACACCCGAAGGAAGCACGGCGACCGTGGGGAGGCCCGCGTCGAGCGCGGCTTTATGTGCCTCGGCGTCGGTGCCGAGCGCGAGCCCGGAGACGACGCACACGGGGTATCCTGCGAGGCCGCTTATGAGCGACATACAGGCGCGCCGCCCGTAGGGGGACACGGCGCGGGCGCCGACGATACCTATATATAGGAAGGTATCGGGCGGGGGGAGTGCGCCTCGCACGAAAAGCTGCTTCGGAGCGTCGGGTATCTCTTGGAGAAGCGGCGGGAAGTCCTTCTGCGAGAGCGTAGCGATAAGGCCGGTGTCCACGCCCCCATTGTAGTCCATAAAAAGAGGGCCGGCGTTATCCGCCAGCCCTTGTTTCCCTCGCTCCGCACCGATTCAAGACGGTGTCCAGAGCGCGATCGACGCATTGTCGCTCATCGGAAATGTTCGCCGCCAGTTCATCAGCGCCCAGGCGTCGCACCCTTCGCCGATCTTCGCCGCGACATCGTTGATGTCGAAGAAGCCGGCGTC
Source organism: bacterium (assembly GCA_021813335.1). GTDB lineage: Bacteria > Patescibacteriota > Minisyncoccia > Phycocordibacterales > SBAW01 > JAKALC01. The sequence goes on from JAKALC010000064.1 coordinate 3,016, forward strand.
GTAGTCGGGAATGAACCCGTCGCTCGCGGCGAGGACAAAGCCCTTTCGGTGCGACAGCGGGAACGAGATGAATTCCGGCTCGCGCGAGAGAACCCGGCCCATATCGGCGTCGCCGAGCGCGCGCGTTACCGCACGGCCCGTTCTTCCGCCGCGCGGCGAAAGAAAGGTCCCGTTTCGGCTGGGCCAGCATTCGCCGCCCCGCGCCTCCGCCGCCGTGCGTTCCGCATCGTTCCCGCTGACGCTGTGGAGTATCTGCATACGGATGCTGCCGCCCGGCGCTTTGACGAAGATCGGCGAGTCGCCGAGAAAGGCTCCCGCCGCATAGCGCCGCCGGCTCGATACGAGGACGAGTGAGGCGGTAGTGCCGCACTCCATATCGCGCGTTTCGTTGCGCATCGCCGAGACGAGGTCGTGCAAGAATCGCCTCCCGTTCGCCTGCGCTTGAGCGAGATCGCACGTTTGAACAACCTGAACGCACGCGTCCGCCGCCGCCTCGCCCCCGTGCCCGTCGAACACGCACAGAAGCGAAAGATCGCCCCGGGTGACGGAAAAAACCCTGTCTTCCATCGACGCCCGCCCGCCTTGCAGGCTGGCCAAGGTGAGAGCCATCATTCCTCCTTCTCGGGACCTCTCCCGAACATTTCCGTGTGATTGGGAACAACTTCTGCGGCACAACGTACGTGTCCGCGGCGCAGCTGTCAACACGCGCGGCTCTTTCCCGCGAGTAGATTCTCTCCGCGCTCGTGGTATCATCGAGTCATCGCTCGGGAGCGAATGCTTCCGGGCATATCGAACCATTTTTCTACTATGCTCGATCTGCAATTCATCCGCGATAATCAAGACCTCGTCCGCGCGGCGATGAAGAACAAGAATCGCGACGGCATCGATCTCGATCGCATCGTCGAGCTCGCGGAAGAACGCAAGAAGGCCGCGGGCGATGTTTCCAACATCAATCGCAAGCGCAAGGAGGCGCAGTCGTCCCGCGACGTCGAGGCGGGGAAGCGGCTCAAGGACGAGCTGCAGGCCGCCGAGGAGAAGTACCGCGCGCTCGAAAAAGAGCTCG
>JAKALC010000065.1 GCA_021813335.1 bacterium
TACCCAGAGATAAAGGCCTTGTGCCACAACGAAAATCAGGCGCGCCCCCCTGGGGCGCGCCTGATTTCTTACCGTTTGAACTCTTGCAGACCTAGTAACCCATATCCCCCATACCGGGAGCCATCGGTTCTTTCTTGTCGTCTTTGGGTTCTTCGGCGATAGCGGCTTCCGTCGTGAGGAGCATCGCGGCGGCGGAAGCGGCGCGCTCGAGGCCGGTGCGCGTCACTTTGACCGGATCGACGATGCCTTCCGCGAGCATATCGTCGACGACGCGGTCCTTGAGCGCATCGTAGCCCGCGTTTCCCTTGCCGTTCTTCACTCGGTCGACGACGACGCCAGCGTCAACGCCCGCATTCTCGGCTATCTGCCGGAGCGGAAGCTCGAGCGCCCGGAGCACGACCTCGTAGCCGACGCGCATCTCGGTCGGCATTTTTCCTTTTTCTTTGTCGGCCTCGAGCGCGCTCGAAAGTTTGTGCGCCGCTTTGACGAGCGCCGTACCGCCGCCCGCGACGATCCCCTCCTCGATAGCCGCTTTCGTCGCATTGACGGCATCTTCTATTTTAAGTTTCAAATACTTCATTTCGGTCTCCGTCGCGGCGCCGACGCGGATGACGGCAACGCCCCCCGAGAGTTTGGCGAGGCGTTCCTCGAGCTTCTCCTTGTCGAACTTGGAGTCGGTGTTCTTGATCTGCGTGCGGAGCTCCGCGACGCGCGCATCGATCGTCTTCTTGGAACCCTTTCCTCCCACGAGAGTCGTCGAATCCTTGGTCGCGATGACCCGCGACGCGCGCCCGAGCATATCGAGGGTCGCGTTCTCGAACTTGATGCCGACCTCTTCGGAGATGACCGTGCCGCCCACGGTGACCGCGATGTCCTGGAGCATCTCCTTCTTGCGGTCGCCGTAGCCCGGCGCCTTCACCGCGAGCACGTTGAACGTGCCGCGCAGCTTGTTGAGGACGAGGGTCGTGAGCGCCTGGCCCTCGACGTCTTCGGCGACGATGACAAGATCTTTCTTGCCGCTAGCCGCCACTTTTTCAAGCACAGGCAGAATCTCTTCTATAGAAGAGATCTTCTTGTCGGTAATAAGGATGAGCGGGTCGCGATACTCGGCTTCCATACGCTCCGAGTTCGTTATCATATAGGCCGAGACGTAGCCGCGATCGAACGCGAGCCCTTCGACGACCTCCTTCTCGATGCCCAGAGATTGCGACTCTTCCACCGTAACGACGCCGTCCTTGCCCACTTCCTTGATAGTGTCGGCGATGATCGTGCCGATCTCTTCCGACTCGGCGGAGATGGTCGCCACCTGGCGGATCTCGTCGTCGCTCTGGATCTTCTTCGCGAGGCCTTTGAGGGCGCTCACCGCTTCATTCGATGCCTTCTCGATGCCCGCGCGCACGCCCATCGCGGAAAGCCCCATTTCGGTGTGGCGCATCCCTTCCGCGACGATCGCCTGCAGAAGCACGACCGAGGTCGTCGTGCCGTCGCCCGCGATGTCATTGGTTTTCGAGGCGACCTCCTTCACGATCTCCGCGCCCATATTCTCGAACTTGTTGGGGAGCGATATTTCTTTCGCGATCGACACGCCGTCGTTCGTGATGGTGGGGCTGCCGTATCCCTTGTCGAGAGCGACGTTGCGCCCGCGGGGGCCGAGCGTCACCTTCACGGTGTCCGCCGCCTTGTCGATGCCGGCCTTGAGAGCCCGGCGCGCTTGTTCGTTGAAGAGGATCTGTTTTGCCATAGAGGGGATCGGATTATGCGGAAGTGATAAAAGCTATTTCGTCAGCACGGCGAGGATGTTGTTCTCGCTCACGACGACGTACTCGACGCCGCTGAGCTTCAGCTCGTCGTAGCCGTATTTCGAGAACATCACGCGGTCGCCGACCTTAACCCCGACAGGGATGAGAGCGCCGCTCTCCGTTCGCCTCCCCGGGCCGACGGCGACGACCGTGCCCTGCTCCGGCTTTTCCTTGTCGACCGTGTCGGGAATGATGATGCCGGACGCGAGCGTGCGGCCGGTCTCTTCGGGCGAGAGCGGCTTCACGACGATGCGGTCACCCAGGGGCTCGACGCCGATCGTGCTCATCCGCGGCGCCGCCTTCGCAGAGGCCGGCTTCCTCGCCGCAACTTTCTTGTGCCCTTTTTTCTTGCTCATAGTTTTCTTGCTCATAGGAAAAGGCTACGTTCTTTGTAATAACGCTCCCTCAAGGGGGCTTTTAATCGCCATAACCATAGTCAAAAAAAGCTCCCCCGTCAACATCCGCGCGCCTCACTCGCGAAGGCTGCCCGCCGTACGACCGCGGTTCAAACAATTGCGCGAGGCAAGCGCCTGTGCTATCGTTATGCCAATGAGCTTCCACGGCATATTGCCGTATATACAGTTGATCCTGTCGGTGCTTCTCATCGCGGCCATCCTCTTGCAGCAGACGGGGGCTTCGATGGGCGGCGCATTCGGCGGCGACAATTTCACTGCGGGATATCACACCCGCCGCGGCTTCGAGCGTTTTCTCTTCAACGCCGCGATACTCATTGGCGTCCTGTTCGCATTGTCCGCGTTCCTCACCCTTATCATTAAGTAATCAAAAGGCGCGCTGCGCCGCAGCCGGCCCCCGCAGAAAGATTCTGCGCGCGTTCCGCCACATCGCCGTCTTCGTATGGACCTGTTCCGCACCATTCGCGTTCCACTGTTCGAGAGAGCCGAGGAGATCGCACGCTCCTTCAGCGCGAGCGGCCGAGCTCTTTTCTACGCGCTCTCGGCGCTCATCATCGGCAGTTCCATCGGCCTTCTTTTCATATTGAACGGCGCGCTGCAGACCGACGTCCCCTCGTACGGCGGCTCGTATACCGAGGGCGTCATCGGCAGCCCCCGCTTCATCAATCCCGTCCTGGCGCTTTCCGACGCCGACCACGATATGACGGCTCTCGTCTACTCCGGCCTCCTCAAGGCCTCTCCCGACGGCACGTTCATTCCCGATCTCGCGGAGGATTACGCGATCTCGCCCGACGGGAAGACCTACACGGTGCACATCCGCGACACCGCGCGCTTCCAGGACGGGGTGCCGGTCACCGCCGACGACGTCGTCTTTACGGTAGGCCGCGCGCTCGACCCCGCCATCAAGAGCCCGACGCTCGCGAACTGGACCGGCATTTCCGTCCGCGCCGACGACCCGCACACGGTCGTCTTCACGCTCGCGCAGCCGTATGCGCCGTTCATCGAGAACCTGACGATGGGCATCCTGCCGAAACACCTCTGGCAGAACGTCAGCGCCGACGAGTTCCCGTTCAGCGAGCTCAATACGAAGCCCGTCGGTTCCGGCCCCTACGAGGTAGCGAACGTATCGCGCACGTCGTCGGGCATTCCGTCGTCGTACGATCTCACGGCGTTCGACGGCTACGCCCTCGGCAAGCCGTACCTGAGCCGCTTCACGATGCGCTTCTACCAGAGCGAGGACGCGCTTGTCGCGGCGCTCCGCAGCGGAGAGATCGAAGCCGCGAGCGGGGTCTCCCCCGCATCGCTCAGCGATCTCAAGGGCTTCACGGTCAGCGCCGTCCCGCTCTCGCGCGTGTTCGGCGTCTTCTTCAACCAGAATCAGAATGAGGTCCTGAGAAACGCCGCGGTCCGGAAAGCGCTTTCCGACGCCATCGACCGGAAAGTTCTCGTTTCGAACGTCCTCGGCAGCTACGGCGTTCCGCTCACGGGTCCCATACCGCCGTCCATAAGCCATGCGGGAGAGGTCGCGACGACGAACACGGAGGGAACCGGGGACGCAGCCGCGCCGCAGCCGCCGGCTTCCGACGAACAGGCCGCGTATTCCCTCGCCGCGAAGAACGAGCTCCTTGCCGCGGGATGGAAGCCGGGCCCGAACGGCGTGC
>JAKALC010000002.1 GCA_021813335.1 bacterium
TGATCGGCGTCTTTCAGGACATCACCGATCGCCATGGCCTGGAAACCCAATTGCGCCGTTCCGCCGATACCGACGGAAACCGAGCTTATTCATCACGATGCGGATAACGCGAATCAGGGCATCTATTGGAAAATAGACGGAACTCAAGCCGGCATCGTCCACCGCACGATACCGAAATACCAATTCACGGACCACATAATCCGTCGAGACGGGGAGCGCCGACGCGTCCGCTTTCTTGCGCGTAAGGTAATGGAAGAACACCTCCGGATTGTACGGCTTCACATGCGAGAGATCATCATAGAATCGATTCCACAGGAGAGGTGTTGAGATGATAAGGATACCACCAGAAATGAGAACGCGATCGCATTCGCGCAGGAAGGTGAGGAGGTCTTCGTAGTAGAGATGTTCAACGATATGGCTCAAATGTATGAACGAGACGGAACCGTCTTTAAATGGAAGTGGCGCAGGGGCGGTATACGCGACCCCTTTCCCGAATCGCTCCCTGAGCAGGGCGATACTCCCTGGGTTCTGATCGAAAAGCTCGAGGTGCGGAAAGCGTTCCGGCAATTTCGCGTATGCGGCAAAAACACCGTCGGCTGCACCGATATCAACGACGATGGCTTCCGCGTCATCAGGCAAGTATCGTGCCGCAAGAGCATAAAAAGGCTCCCGCTTCGGGACGCTATACGTGCGCTTGAGCACAAAATCCTTCTTCCATCGACGGAGCGCCCCTCTCATGGCTTCTTCTTCGCGCGCGCCTCAACAACGAACATCTCGTAGAGTCTCACCTGCGCCTCAATGAGACGCTTCCGATCATAGTGCAACACGGCATGTTCGCGCGCTTTTCGGCTCATTTCCGGCCAGCGCTCCGGATGATTGACGTACTTCTCGAGAGCCTCCGCGAGGCTTTCAGGATTCCCTTCCTCGGCGAGATAGCCGTTCACCCCATCTTTCACCTGATCAGGGAATCCGCTGTGGCGCGTAAGAACAGCGGGGAGGCCGGTGGCGAGCGCTTCTGACACGGCGACGTTCATGGCAGTACGATTATACTCTCATTCGCGATCGCCGTTCGGGGCGACCTTTGAGGCCTGCACGTACAGATCTGCTCCGCGATAGAGCCCAAAGAGTTCTTCGGGCTGCATGCGACCGGGGAAGGAAACGATGTCTGTTACGCGGAGCTTCTTTGCAAGCGCTTTGAGTTCTGCGTCGAGATGTCCGCTGCCGACGATGGTCACGCGGAACGGGGTTCTCGTCCTCTTCCTGAGAAGAGCCACTGCGCGAAGAAGGTCGTCGAACCCTTTCTTCTCCGTGAACCGACCCACAGACACGAGGCGGGTCGATTCCCCTGGGTGCGCGTGGCGCTCGTGCCACTCGATATGCTCGGTATCGACGCCAGCCGGGAGTGGCATGATCTTCGCAGGATCAAACCCCGCTTCGCGGACGAGCCGCTCTTTCATGTCCTCGGACATAGTGAGGAAGAACGCACCTTCTGTCTTCAGCCGATCGTAATAGTGCAGGCCTTTCTCCTTTAGCTTCATACTTGCATCGTAGCCGTAAAAAGTAGTGATGAATGGCGTGCTCGTATAAGGTTCGCCGAGCATATCGCGAATGATAAGGTACCGATTCGCAATCGGGCCGTAATTGCAGTGCACAATGTCAAACGATTTGCCGACGAACGGCGCCACCCAGAAGAGTGTGCGGAATGACCGAACAAGATCACCGTGCCGCTTCAGGTTGAGAGCCCGGCACAGCACGCGCGGATTACGTACGACAAGCCGACACGCGACGCCGAAAGCATTCAAAAGGCGCTGGACCAGATTTTTCGGTGGCTCGAGATCAGCTGTGAACTCCCGCATCCGGTACTGATCGTATCGGCGATGTATGAAAGAAGCGTCACCGGGGCCGAAGGCGAAAATGGAAACTTCGATGCCTTGATCAATCAGGTCGCCAATCTGATTGATGATGAACGTCTCTGCGAACTGGGGGAATGGTCCGGTAATGATCGCTATCTTCATAATTGCATGCGGGTGGTTTGTAAACTAGGGTCATTTTGAGGCAACACATACCACCTCAAAACCGAAGTGCCGCGAGAGCCATCGATTGGTGAATCGGTCAACGAACGTGACGAACCGATTTAACACCTTCCCCGCCACCGCGAACGCGGGATGTGTTTCTCGCAAACGGAATATGCCATACGCGATATAAAAACCGTCCTGGGCAATAACCTTCCCTTCACATTCGCGTATAAGCGCGCACAGTTCTCCAGATGAGTACGATTTCTCATACCCATATTTGTAGGGTCTACCGATGAGTTGGAGTACGAACTTGCCTAAGGTATGAAAATTCCAGTAGTTTACTGTTGATACTATAAGTCGGCCGCCTGGACGAAGCACGCGCAGCATTTCACGAATTGCCCGCTCGGGATGATCCACATGCTGAATGACCACATCACAAAAGACGACGTCAAACGAATTATCGGCATACGAAAGGCAAAACATATCCTCCCTCTGGACAATACTATTTGTTACCCCGACGATATCAACAGAATGCCGAATAACCGATAGAGAATCCTCCGTAATGTCCGTCAGGTACACTTTGCTTCCTGGAAGATCTTTGGCAAACCGAACACCATAACGGCCACTGCCGCTTCCGACATCAAGCAATCGTTGGGTGCTGTTTGGGATGTACTTTTTAAAAACAGGGTATCCCTCCACGAAGAGTCGGTTGCTGAACAGTTCTCTGCGTGTCACCGGTTTCTCTCGACGCCAGAACGCACCCCAAATCTCATTTACGCGATCTTGAGAAATCGCATTCTTGGCATTTCCAGCTTGCATCGCCGTATTAAAGCACACTGCCAATTTATGTGCCCAGATAACCTTTCCCTGTATCTATAGGTACTATACTATACTCACACGCTGTGAACCTCATCTTGAAGAGCATCAATCGCATCATCGGCCATGGTGAACAGATTGCGCGCATGGACCTCAAGGTCTTACTGAAGGGGTTTACCTGGCTCTCTTTGAGCCAGGTGGTTGGTATTTCGACCGCCCTCGCCCTCGCCCTCGCCTACGCTCACTTCCTACCCAAGGACGTATATGGCACCTATAAGTACGTGCTGGCAATCTTCGGGATATTGACTTTATTTGCATTGCCGGGGATGGACAGTGCGACCCAGAAATGGGTCGCGACAGGGAAAGAGGGTGTCTTCTGGAAAACGTTTCGGAAACGGGTTGAATGGGCCGGCGTTGGCGTCGCCATAGGGCTCGCGATGGGCCTGTACTACCTAGTGCACGGCAATGCTCTGCTCGCCTATTCTTTTTTGATTGCCTCTCCCCTGCTCCTTGTTCTTGACCCGTTCTCGCACTTCAACGCGCTCCTTGTCGGAAGGCAACAGTATCGGCAATCCAGCCGTTATAGCATCGGCATACAGCTCGCAACGTCGGCGATCATCCTGCTCACGGTCTATCTTACGAGGAACGTCGTCATTATCGTCGGATTCTACTTCCTCTCATTCGTCATAGCGCGCGGCATCGCGTTCTGGCACGTTATCAAGCACTCGCCGCCAAACGACGAGCATGAGGACGGGGCTGTACGCTACGGCGCGCATTTCAGCATTATCAACATCATCGGTGTCGGTGCGGGCCAGCTTGATTCCATCCTACTGTTCCATTTCCTCGGCCCGGTCGCGCTTGCCGTCTACTCCTTCGGCCAGGCGGCGGCCGATCAGGCAAAAAAGATTTTCAAGACCGTGACCACGGTGATTGCCTTTCCGAAGTTCGCATCGCTCAACACAGAACGCCTCAAAGAGGAACTGCCCCACAAGATACTGGTCGCCCATCTGGCGACGGTTCCGCTCGCCCTCATTTTCGTGCTTATCATACCGCCGTTCTACCACCTGCTCTTCCCTGCCTACGCCGAATCCATCCCCTACGCGCAGGTGATGGCCGGCTTGCTCGCCTTCTTCCCCATCCGGATGATTTCCACGGCAGTAAACGCGAAAGGGTCAATCCGCGATATTTACGCGATGAATTTGACGGCATCAGTCCTGCAAATAGCTTTCCTTTTCGTTATGGTCCCTCTGTACGGCATCTGGGGTGCCATACTTGCGACTCCGATTCAGACGCTTATCACGAACGTCTACTCCGTGTGGATTTTCAAACGCTTGTAGCTTTGCGCGCGATGCCGAAGTGCCGGTAAGAGAATGATACTCTTGGCTGTTCCGTTGCGAGGAACTCTTTCCATGCGGCATTCCAATCGATATCGTCCGACAGAAGCAGGCCGCCCGCCCGCAACCGCTTCCACGCTTCTTCAAACTCGAAGCGCATCGTGCCGTAGCTGTGGTCGCCGTCGTGATAGAACATATCGACAGATGGGACGCGGGAGAAGAGCTCGGGCAGTTCCGCATTTGAATCGCCGAGGATGAGTTCCCAGCGGCCGCGGAGCTCGTCCGGAATGAGCCAGCCCGGCCGCTTCCCTTCCGGCACGAATCCCTTGAGCTCCTCATTGCCTTCCGCGGTGGTATAGCGGCCGGGCGCCGTGCCGCTGTAGAACTGCGGCAGGTCGATGGAGTACAGCTTGCCTTTTCTATTCTCCGCGAGGGCGGCGAGGATGGCCGTCGAGGAACGGCCGCTCGCGACGCCGGTCTCGATGACGACGTCCGGCTGCTCCATGCGGACAAGCGTGTAAAGCATCATCACGTCGAAATCTCCCGAGTGGCCGACGGAAAATGCGCGCGCGAATGCGGGCGACGCGGTGAACCGCTCCAGGAGACGGTGTGCCGCGCTTCCCGCGCCATAGAAGCGCGCGAGGGATTCGTGCGCGGCTCGCCGGTCGCGCGCGAAGAGACGGCGCGCTTCAAGCGCCGGATGCCGCCAGAGGGAGCGTCCGAAGCGGAGCACGGGCCCGATGATCGGCAGTTCTTTCCCTTTCGCATAGAGCGAGTGGAGGATCATATCATAGGCGTGATTCTTTTTTTGAAAACGGAGAAATAGAAGCGGGGGCCGAACAGGAGCGCGAGATAGTGGCGCGCATATACAGCATTCCACGGACGCGCGAGAAACGCCATGCGAGCGGCTCTCCGCATCCCCGCAACGTCTCGCGCTTCCCGATAGAGACCGAAGAGTATGAAGGCGATCCGCGCCCGGGCTCGCGGGCGCCCCGCGTAATCGGCCGCATGCTTCGCGAGAAGCATCTCGTGCCCCTGAATGATGTTCGCGAGATTCCCGCGGCCGCCCAGGTGCGCGCCATCGCCCTGCACGTTGATCCTGGTCAGGAGCGCATCGATGGAGAAAAACGGCTGCCGCTTTGCGAGCCGAAGCGTGAGATCCCATTCCTGGTTCTTAGGAAACGCTTCGTCGAAACCGCCCACCGCTTCGAACGCCGTTTTCCGCACCATAAGCGCGCTGGTCCATATGTAGGGGTGGAGCAGGGTGCGCGCAAACACGTTCACGAGACCCTTTTCGCGCGGCCAGCGGTCGCCGATATTCTTCCCCGCCTCGTCGCGGATCGCAACGCCCGTGAACGCGGCTGCCGCTTCGGGATGTTCCTTGAGCGCCGCGACCTGAATCGAGAGCTTTTCAGATAGCCACTCGTCGTCATCGTCAAGGAAGGCGATGAGCGCGGCGCGCGCTTCGCGCGCGCCGCGATTTCGGGCGGCCGGCGCGCCGCTATGCGATTTCTCCTGCGCAACGTATCGGATGCGCGCGTCAGAAAATGAGCGAACGATTCCTTCGGCATCCGCGGGATGATCCCCGTCGTCCACAACGATGATTTCAAAATCTTGGAACGTCTGCGCGAGGACGGAGCGGAGCGCGCGCCGCAAGAGTTCGGGACGGTTATGCGTGGGGATGACGACGGAAACGGCGGGCATATTACGCCATCAGGATACTCTCGAGCTTCGCCGCCTGCTCTTCCCATGTCGGCATGCGTTCGATAAACCGCGTTCCCGCTTCCGCTATCCGCCGCCGCAACGGCTTGTCGGCGACGGCCGCTTCGAGCTTTTCCGCGAGCGCCTCGGTATCGCGCCGCGGCGCGACGAACGCGGTTTCGCCGTCTTTCGCGTACTCGCGCGAGCCGCCGTTATCGTAGGTGACGAGCGCGGCGCCGCACGCCATCGCCTCGACCGACGGAAGCCCAAACCCCTCGTCCCACGACGGGCAGAGGAACAGGTCGGCGCTGGCATAGAGCGCGCGCAGCTCCGCCGGTGACGGGTTGTGATGGTACTCGTCAAATCCAGCCGGCGGCTTCTTTGCGCGTACGCCGAAGCCGATAAGACGGATTTCCGGATGGTCGTGTTTGAGCCGCGTCACGATATCAACGCCTTCCCGCGTCCCCTTCCATGGATACGTATGCGCGAGGAGGAGAATGCGCGTCTTCCCGGGCGTACGGAGACCGGGTATCGTATGAAATTCCTCTCGATTGACCGTGTTCATCACAAGCGCGGGCGTCTCGCCAAATTCTTGTTCAAACAGCTCCTTGAGCCAGGTGGCGACCACGATTTTCTTGAGCTCCTTCGTTCGATACACGCGCTCGACCGCCGCGGGGTCACCGTGGTAGAGGCGCTCGTCATGCTGTATGAATTCAAACTTCTTTGCCGCGGTGTCGCAGGCGGCAAGCGCTTTGGCAACCTGCCAGGAGTCGGCGACGACGGCGTCGCACTCCCGCGCGCACGCTTTATTCCAGCTCCGCACATAATGCACCGGGACGCGAAAGCGTCCGCGCCATGTGCCGCGCCCGAAAAGCCGCTCGCGGAGTCCCGGGCGCGGGACGTACGCGCGAACGTCGTGGCCGCGCCGCGCGAGGAGGTCGGCGTACGTAAGCGTCACTTTCGTTCCGCCGGCGATCTTATAGTGCGGGAGCCAGAAGTGGATGCGCATAGCGAGTCAACGCACAGGAAGCGGCACCCAACTCAAGTCCTTCGCCGATAGTATGGGGCGCTCTATCGGCCAGGGGATGGCGAGAACCGGGTCGTCATACCGCGCGCCAGCGGCGCTTTCGGGCCATACCGGCTCAAGCTTGTATTCGACGAGAGCGACTTCGCTCATGACCGAAAATCCGTGCGCATATCGTCCCGGAACGTAGAGCATTGCCTGAGTATCGCCGGAGAGCGTCACCGAGACGTGCGTCCCGTACGTCGGCGACGCTGGGTCCACGTCGGCGACGACATCGAATATCTCGCCTGCGCCGCACCGGACCAGCTTCGCCTGCGCGTGCGGCGGCCTTTGGAAGTGCAGGCCGCGTATGACGCCCCGCTTCGAGCGGGAGACGGCGTCCTGCACGAACGTGTCCGAGACGCCGATCTTTCCGAAAAAATCGGGGTTGAAGGTTTCGATGAAATAGCCCCGTTCGTCATCGAACCGCTCCGGCGTGATGAGGAGGACGCCGGGGAGATCAAACGGAGTGGCGCTGAGCGAAGTATCACGCATGGGAGCCGGGAGTCCGCGCCGAAAGATACCGCCCGAGGGCATCCCGCCAGGATGGCAGGACGATGCCGAGCGCCGGAAGCTTTTCGCTCACGAGGACCGTCGAGCGCGGACGCACGATAGCGGTGCCCGATTCGGCGGTGCTGACCTCGCGCACCGTCACCGCCCGGCGTGCCTGCGAGAAGATCTCTCTGGCGAATTCCGCCCAGATCGCGCTCCCGGCGTTCGTCAGGTGATAGGTGCCGGGAGCAGCGCCCGCATCGAGGAGCGCGCCGATTCCCGCAGCGAGATCTTCTGCATACGTGGGAACCGTACGCTGATCGGCGACCACCGGAACCGTCTCGCCGTCAGCGCGCTCAAGCATGCGCTCCACAAAATTCTTCTTGCCGGCTCCCGTACCGAACAGGGCGCTCGTACGAATGATGAGCGCGCCAGGATGCGCGATGGAAACGAGCGTCTCGCCCGCCAGCTTTGATGCGCCGTACACGTTGATTGGACGGGGGGCATCCGACTCCGCATACGTATCCTTGGAGCCGTCGAATATGTAATCCGTGCTCACGTGTATGAACTGCGCGCGCGCCGCGCGCGCCGCGCGCGCGAGGTAGTATGGGCCGAGCGCGTTCGAGCGGTACGCGAGCTCGGCTTCCTCTCCCGCGCGCTCGACGGCATTGTAAGCCGTCGCATTCACCACGAGATCCGGCGCGACTTCCCGTACTTTTGCGGCCGCGAACGCCGGATCCGCGATATCCCCCGCCGTGCGATTGAGGCCGGTTACGGCCGAACGGGGCGCAAGAACGCGCGCGAGCGCGGTGCCGAGCTGCCCATTCGCGCCGAAGATGAGTACGCGTTCAGCCATATCGCCTCTTAGTAGTAGCGCGCGCGGCGCTGTTTTTCGTAATGGTCGCGGAACTCGCGCTTCTCCTTCACTTTCCGCCACCACGAGGGATTCGCGCGGTACCACGCGATGATTCCCGGGAGCGCTTCATCGATGTGGCGTTTCGGCTTCCAGCCGAGCTCCCGCTCAGCCTTCGCGGCCGAGGGCGCATACCGGTGGTCAGCGCTCGGACGGTCGGGAACATGCTCGTACGCGTCCTCCGGGCGGAGCCCGAGTTCCGTAGCGATCCGGCGCAGGAGATCGAGATTGGCGCGCTCGCGGCCGGCAAGGTTGTAGATACTGCCGGAAGCGGCGCGGTGCAGGGCGAGATCGATGCCTTCGACGAAATCATCGACGTGAATCCAGCGCCGGACGTGACGGCCGGTTCCATGAACCGGAACCTTCTTGCTCTCGAGCAGATTGGTAATCGCAAGCGGGATGAGCTTCTCCGGATACTGGTGGGAGCCGAAGTTGTTCGAGCCGCGGATGAGCATCGCCGGAGCCGCGTCGCTGCGCATATAGGCCCGGACGAGAAGGTCTGCGGCGGCCTTTGATGCGGCATACGGATTTGAGGGCCGGAGAGGGCTTTCTTCACTGCTTTCCCCTTCCGGGACGTCACCGTATATCTCATCTGTTGATATCTGCACGAACTTGATGCCGCCGGCGCGCGCTGCCTGCAAAAGATGTTCGACGCCGAGCACGTTCGTCAGGATGAACGCCGCCGCACCGACGAATGAACGGTCGACATGGCTTTCGGCGGCAAAATTCACGATGGCGTCCGGCTTCCATTCTTTGACGGTCCGCTCAACGAATGCGGCGTCGGCAATATCGCCTTTCACGAACCAATAGCGCCTCCTGTTCGCTACTGCTTCCGCCGCCTCGATATCGGCGAGGTTTTCCGGATTGCCGGCATAGGTGAGCGCGTCGATATTGACGATCTCGTATGAGGGGTGGCGTCGGTAGATATGGCGGACGAAGTGGGATCCGATGAATCCCATGCCGCCGGTAACGAGAATTCTCATACGCGTGGCGCAAGCATTATAACATTTCTGCCCTTCCTGCGGTTACGCAACCCTGAGATATCCGCCTACCGGAATGATGAACTTGACGCCTTCCCTTCGGAGCGGCGCCTCTTTTTTCAGCACCGCTTCCGCGTAATTCCACGCGAGGAGAAGGAAATAGTCGGGCGGATTCGCGCGCGCGGCGTCAACCGAGACCACGGGGATGTGCATGCCCGGCGAGAGGAGGCCTATTTTCGTGGGGAGTTCCTCTGTCAGGTATTCGAGGATGTCGGGACCTATCTTTGCATAGTTGAGCATCGTATTCCCCTTCGCAGGCGCCCCGTAGCCCGCAATACGTTTCCCCTGCCGCTTCAGATCCGCGAGAAGCGCAACGAGCTCGTCCTTGCGCTTCTCCACGCGGCGGGCGAGATTGCGATACGACTCGACCAGATTGAGATTCATTCCTTCTTCCTTATTCACGAACTCGAGCACGCGCTTACTGACTCTATGCGCGCCCGACCAACCGACGAAGACGCGCATTGACACGCCCTGTACATTCTTCACTTTCATATCGAACACTTCGAGGCCGAACGACTCGAAGAGGCGCTTCAAGGGCCGGAGCGATAGGCAGGACAGGTGCTCGTGATATATGGTGTCGTAAGAGAGGTTCTCGAACATATCGACGAGATAGGGCGCCTCAAAAATGAGGACGCCGTCAGGCGCGAGGAGGACTTTTACCCCGCGCACGAAGTCGTGATGATCATCAATATGCGCAACGACATTGTTCCCTATAATGACGGCGGCGAGGCCGTTCTGCTTCCGAATCGAAACAGCGAGCGCCTCGCTCCAGGGCGCGGCAAGCGTCGGGACTCCGCGCGCGTTAGCGCGTTCAGCTACGTTTTTCGCCGGGTCAATGCCGAGCACGTTCGCGCATCCGGACTCTTGAAACGCCGAGAGCAGAAGGCCATCATTGCTGCCAAGTTCGACAATGAGGCCGTTCTTGCCCGAAAGATGCTTGGCGACGACCTGTGCAGCGTATTCCCTGAAGTGGGTGGGTGTCGTCGGTATCGCGGCGGTGAGGTAAACGTAATTCTGAAACAGCTCATTCAAATCGACGATGTCGCCAAGTTGAACCAGTTGACATTCGGCGCATACGTAGGCCTGGAGAGGATAGAAATGCTCCGTATCCACCTGTTCCGGCCGAATGAAAGCATTTGCCGGCGGCTGGTCTGAAAGATCGAGGAAGCGTACCAGGTCCGGGGAACCGCAGTCGCGGCAGGAAATGTTTTTGCGTGGCATAGGACCATAGTAGCGTGTCACGCGCTACAAATAAACCCGGATGCGGCGAAGCGCTTCTGTAAGCTGCGCGACGATCGCTCCGCTCCCGCAGTGCCGGATGAACTCCTCGTAGGCGACTTGTCCCATTGCCGCGGCCTTGCCGCTCGTTTTGAGCGCACGAAGCGCCGACGCGACGTCTTCCGGATTCCCGGCGCGCACGACGACGACGCTCGCACCCGGCGTAAATACTTCGCGCACTGCCGGAGTGTCCGCATTCACTGCCACCCGTGCCATCGCCGCGGCCTCATAGAGCTTGTTCGGTATCGCACGGGCGACGCGCGGCACGTCGCCGAGGAGGCCGATGCTCGCGTCAGCCCTGCGGACGTAGCCCGGTATCTCGGCGAGGGGAAGCGTCGGCAGGAAGGTGACATTCCGCACGTCAAGTTCCGCGGCAAGATTTTTCGTCTTTGCGCAGTCCTGCCCTCCGCCGATCATCGTAATGTGCACGTCGTCGTTCTCAAGAAGTTTCGCTGCTCGGACGAGCACGTCCGTTCCCTGCACGGGAATATATTTTCCGTGGAATTCGACCTCGAACGGTCCTTCCGCCGCCGAGCGTTCGCACGGACGGAATGTCTCCGTATCGGCCCCGACGAGAACACGCGCGAATTTTCTGGCTGGGAAACCGAACGTATGCTCAAAATATTTGATATTGGCTCGCGTATCCAAGATGACGAGAGTGCTCGCGAAACAACCGAGCCAGTCGACCAGCCAATACCAGTACGCCTTCGCGCCGTGCGGCTGAGCGAGTTTCCGGTCAAATATCCAATTATCATACAGGGAATACAGCGCATCCCAAATGACAGGGGTGCGCGTGATGAAACGCGCGAAGACCGGCAGAAGGCGTGCGTTGCCGTAGCCGACGAACAGAAGGTCGTACTTCCCCCGGCATGCGCGATGCTTCCGCCACAGCGCCCGGTAGAGCGCGAAGCCGCGGGTCCCCGCTTCCCGGCACTCAATGACTTGGATTTTCATAGCTCGAAATCCGCGCAGGATGACTTTCGTGCGGTTGTAGGCGGGATCGTAGTCGCCGAAATAGCAGATGGTCATAGCGACGATAATATGCGCGCGGCGCGGGCCCGCCATGTATACGCCTTCGCGAGCGCGGCGGCGCGCCCGCCGAGGCGCGCGCGGTACGACACGTCCACCGCGAGGCGCGCTACTGCCTCCGCGAGCGCGGCGGCATTCCCGGCTGGAACGAGGAGGGCGTCATCCGGACCGAGGATTTCCCGGATGGAGGGAAGGTCGGACGCGATGACGGCCTTTCCTGCCGCAAGGTATTCGAAGAGCTTGACGGGCGAAGTAAAACGCTCCGACTCTTCGTTCCCGGACGTGTTCGGCAGAAGGAGGATGTCGGCGCTCCGCAGATAGGCGGGCACCCTATCCGGCTTTACGCGGCCGATCTCGACGAGCGCCCCGTCGCGTCCGGCCCTTCTTCCGCCTACGACCGCCACGGAGAGCGCGGACATCGCGCCGAGGAGAGGAACCGCTTCCCGGACGATTCCCGCGCCTTTCCAGGAAGAATCGGAACCGGCATAGAGCGCGAGCATTCCCCCCGGAAGGCCGAGACCGGCGCGCGGCGGAACCGGACCTTCGAATTGGGCGGGGTCGAATCCGTTCGGCGCGACAAGGGTGCGCTTGACGCCGGCCGCGCGGACGGCCGCCTCCGTTCCCCTTGAATTGCAGACGACAAGCGCGCAATTCCGGATGAGGCGCGCGGTGAGCCAGCCCGCGAGGCCGCGCGGCCAGCGGTGCGCTTCATACACGACCGCGTGCGTCTTCGAAAATGCCGCCGCAATTTCCGGCTCGCGCGTATACACGATGCCGTGCGCGATACCGGCGCGCTTCGCGGCACGCGCGAAAAGGAGGCGTTGGATAAAAAAGAAGAACGGGTGCGCGAGGCCGCGCCCGACGAAGTCGGGCGCGGGAAGCATGCGCACCGAAAACGTGCGCGGGACGCCGTAGTACGAGAAAATATCTTCGGAGATCGGGTTCCGGCGCGCCGGCACGACGAGTTCGACGCGGGCGCCCTCTGCGGCGAATGCCGCGCACATATGCGCGATGGAAACGCCGTGCGCCTTTTCGGTCGGCATACGCGCCGCCGTAACGTACGAGATGGAGCCGGGAAGTGTCATAATCATTTAACAGCGAAGATGCTGAAGCCGCTCACCTGGCTGCTCCGCGTCTTTCCGAACGCCCTGTCGAGAAAGCGGGCGAAACGGCTCAGAAGAGACGCCCTTGCGAGCGGGGTCAAGTGGACGAGCGTTTCCATCGGCCCGCGGGCGCGCTGGATCTCCGCGCTTGAAAAGTCCTTGAAGAGAAGAGCCACGGCGTCCTTCGTGAAGCGCCAGTAGTCCTTATAGTAGGACTTTTCCGCATGATAATAGAACAGGAACGGGACATACACGTAGAGATAACCGCCCGGTTCCAGGACACGATGCAATTCGCGTACGGCGCGGATAGGGTCCTCGACATGCTCCAACACCGACTCGCAAATGACGGCCGGCTGCGAATTATCCGGAAACGGAAGGGCGTGGATATCGCCCACGATGTCCGGCCCGTAGTCCGCCACGGGGTCGAGGACGACATACTCGACGTCCCCGAGCGACGGGACAATCGCCGCTCTTTTTGCGTCATAGCGATTCCCTTTCCCCTTGAGGATGCGGAGGCCGCCGCCTATATCGACAACGCGGCGCTTCTCCCTGAAGATCCGGCGCACCCGATCCTCGAAGAACGTATCGGACTCCGTCCAGCGCATGCTCATAATTCTATGGTACGGATGCGGAGGCCCGCGGAAGTCCGCAGTATTTTTTCGGCTGTCTTGAAATTTTCCGCGAGCGCTTCGGGCGCGCGCAATTCATTCCCCCCTCCGTAGCCGCGCGCGGCGAGGCGGCGGCGGCGCTCCTCCTCGCTCGCCACGCAAATCCAGAGTTCATCGGGCTTCGGCAAAATCCGCGCATAGCGCCCGAGCGCGTCTTCCGGCATCGGGCGCTCGAAGAGCGAGAGCATATTCTGAAAATGGCCCTGGTCCATGACCATCGTCTTCCTCGACGCGCGCGCCTTCTGATATTTCGCGTTTTTCTCGAGGAAAAGATTGGCGAACTTCGTGTAGAAGAGCGCCGGGGAACCGGCATAACGGACGACGTAAAAAAAGAGCCGCGCGGAGAGGATCGGGTTATGCGCGAAAAAGAGCGCGTTCCGCCACAGGAGTTCGGTTCGTGAACCGATGCGGACGCGAACGGCTTCCCCGCCCGCCTCGAGACCGCGCGCGCGCGTCGATTTCCCGACACCGGGCAGGCCGAAAAGTTCGACGAGTATGCCGGGCTTTCGGAACGTAACGAGATATGATTCCGCGAAGAGCGTGAGCGGGAACATGAACGGAAGCCGCGCGAGGATCCGGTACGCCCACCGGTTGAGCGAAGCCGAGCCGACGAGCGGTACGGTCGCCGTCGCGATGCGCACCGCTCCGACCTCGAGCCCGCTCCGTTCCAAGAGACGTACGAGCGCCCGAGGAGCAATCTGCGCGCTATGGAGAGAACGGAGGCCGCGCCCGCGCAGCCGGTCGAAGAACGGCTTCGGCATTTTCGTGATCAGCGCGCCGCGCCCGCCCGCCCGCAGGAGCTCTGAAACTTTTCGCATTGCCGCTTCTTTGTCCGGCATATATTCGATGGCGCGCGAGGAAAAGAAGAAGTCGAACGGTTCCGACGGCTCAAGCGCGGCAAAGTCGCCCTCGACGAGGGTGACGTTCGCATGCCCGGAGAGACCCCGGCGCGCCTGCGCGATCATTTCGCGCGAGATGTCGACGAGCGTATACGCCGCGGCGGCGTTTGCGGCGAGAAGCCGTTTCGTCCAGGTGCCCGGACCGGGACCCGCTTCGAGCACGCGAGCGGCTCCGCGCGCGAGCGGCGCGACGACGCGATCGACCGCATCGGCCGTCATTTCATATTGGGCGGCCAGGAGCGGATTCGCCCGCCATCGCGCGTGCTCGTAGTCGCCGCCCTGCTTTTGGGGCATTGTCTCGTCATAAAACGACCTCGGATCGGGAATGGCCATAGGTTTTCCTATATAACATCCTTTTGATTGCCGGCGTTCCGCTTCGACGGGAAGGCCGATATCATCGCAGTTTCCCCATAACTTCGGCAAGCCGGCGTGCGAGTGCGGGAAGCGCGTTGTCCTCGGCGAGCGTGCGGAGCGCCGCCGGCTGCGCCGCGGCGGGCTCCGCGAGGTTCTCCGCGAGCCGCGCGGCGAGCTCGGCGGCCGAGTCGAAGCGGAAGTCCTCGCCCGCGAGCGCCGCGAAGTCGGCGCTCGCGGTGAGGACGCGGCAGCCGCACGCCGCCGCTTCGAAGAGCGTCTTGTCGAACATACCGGAGGGCGAGCAGTTCACGAAAATCTCGTGCGCGCGATAGAGCGCGGGCGTCTCGCCGTTCGGCACCGCGGGCAGGAACGAGACCGAATCGCCGAAGCCGAGCGTCGATGCCCGCGCGCGCAAACCCGCGTAATAGGACGCGTCTTGGGGGAGCGGCGAGCCGACGAAGGCGGCCGTGAAATGGACATTGTCGCGCGCGAGCATCGCCAGGGCGTCGAGGAGGATGTCGGGGCGCTTCGACGGCGCCATCCGCGCGAGAAAAAGAATCGAGCCGCGTTTCCGCTTCGCGTGCGGGCCGGGATGGAACCGCTCGGTATCCACGCCGACCGGCATCAGGATCGTCTTCTTGAACCTGGCCGTATAGGAATGCTTCGAGGTGCAGAATACTTTCGTGCAGAATGCGACGGCGAGGTCGGTCTTCCAGGAGCCCGCGTAGTGGTTGCGCCAGAGGTAGACGCGCTTGCCGAGGAACCTCCAGAGCGGCCCCGCGATGAGGACGTACTCCTGGTTCATATGCACGAACACGGCGTCGTAGCCGCGGCGGAGCCGCCACGCGAGCCATTTGAACCGCACGGCGTACGCGAGCGCGCCAAAGAGAGGGCGCCCGCGCTCCTTGCCGAGGGAATGCACGCGGACGTTATCCGGCGGGTCGTACTTCCCTTCCGCGAGGCAGATGACTTCCACCCGCTCGGCGCGCTTCGCGAGCTCCTCGATCCAGCGCACGAAGAACCCGAGGACGGGGTCTTCCGTGTCGACCGTTTGCGTGACGATGAGCAGCTTCATACGAGCCGTACGAGGTCTTCGACCACGCGCAGGGTGAGGTCGCCCGCGGCAGCGAGGTGGGCGCGCGCCTTCGCTTCGGCGCGGATAGGCAACTGCAGACGGACCGAGGTGTCCTCGATGAGACCGACGATGTTGAGCGAGAGCGCCGTCGGGTCTGCCACCGGCGCCGACAGCACGTCCTCGTAGCCCCTGAACACGTCGCCCACGATGCCGACGTCGGTGGTGACGATGGGGACCTTGGCGAGCGCCGCTTCGACGAGCGAGCGGCCGTACCCTTCGTACGCGCTCGCCTGGATGAAGGCCTGGGCGCGCGCCATAAGGCCGCGCGCGTCGGGACGCGCGCCGAGGAAGACGACGTTCTTCCCGAGACCGAGAGCGCGCGCCATCCGCTCGAGGTACCGCCGCTCGCGCCCTTCCCCGACGATGAAGAGTCCGGCCATCGGGTAGTGCGCGACGACGAGTTTGAGCGCGGCGAGGATGTCTTCGATGCGCTTCTCGGGCTCGAGCCGGCCGACGGCGATGAGCGCGAAGGTGAAGTCGTGCGGCGGGAGCGCGACGGGCTCCGGCGCGTCCGCCGGCACCGCGACGGGGATGACCGACGGCTCGGGAATCGCGGAGCCGTAGCGCGCGCGGAGCGATGCCTTCACGCGCTCGGACACGGTGCGGATCCCGGCGGCGGCAGGCAGGACGCGATCGGCGATGCGCCGGCGGTAGCGGTTCAAAAGCGGCATCCGCACGAGCGGCGAGCGCCAGTTCCCCTCGCGGACGAACCACGGCGAGAGGAAGTCGGTGTGGATCTGGATGTGGAGCCGCGCGTTCGTGCCGCGGACGGCGCGGAGCGCCGCGAGCCCCTCCTCGAACGGGTCCTGCGCGGAGACGACCTCGATGCCCCGCGCGCGGATGACCGCGCGCGCCGCGCGCGCGAGCGCGCGGACGCGCAGGAGGCGCGGCGCGCGGACCGGATAAAGGAAGAGCGGGCCT
>JAKALC010000003.1 GCA_021813335.1 bacterium
TCTCACGAGCGCGAGCGGGGTCTCCTTCAAATCCTCAAGATCGTTGAGGAGCGTCATCAGCGCCGCGACCCCGGTATTGAACTTGAAGCGGTCGCCGTCGAGGGCGACCTTCCCGCCCGCCTTCGCCAGCGCTTGCTTCATCATCTCCGGTACCTCACTTGGCGGCGAGACACCCAAGCGACTTGGGTGTCTCGCCGCCAAGTTGGCGCGCTCCACGAGACGGGTGATGCGATCGAGGAATTTGCGCATGCTCGGCACGCCGTCGAGATTCCAGGGGTAGCTTCCGGCTTCGTTGTAGGGGCCGATGAAAGCGAGGTAGAGGCGGACGGCGTCCGCGCCGTACTTCTGCACGAAATCATCGGGGTTTATCACGTTCCCTTTCGATTTGCTCATTTTCTGGCCGTCGGGTCCCAGGATGATGCCGCGATTGAATCGCTCGGCGAACGGCTCGTCGACCGGCACGAGCGCGAGGTCGTAGAGCGCCTTGGTGAAGAAGCGCGAATACAAAAGATGGAGCGTGGTGTGTTCCGCGCCGCCCGAGTAGCGGTCCACCGGCATCCATTTCTCCATCAGCGCCCGGTCGGAAAAATTATAGGCGCCCTTCGGACCGAGATACCGCAGGAAGTACCACGATGAATCGACGAAGGTGTCGAGCGTGTCGTACTCGGGCGTCCACCCCTCGCCGAAGATGCGCGTGACGCGCTCTCTGAGTTCCCGGGACGACGCGAGCGGCGCCTTCCCCGTCGGCGTGAAATCCGCATCCGTCGGGAGCATCCACGGCAAGTGCTCCGCGGGAACGGCATGCGGCCTCCCGTCAGGGTCATACACGACGGGGATGGGGCATCCCCAGTAGCGCTGGCGGGAAACGAGCCAGTCGCGCAGACGGTACTGCGTCGCGCGCTCGCCGCCGGCGGCCGCGGCGATATCCCCCTTCGCGCCCTCGGAATCGCGTCCGGAGAATTCACCCGAATTAATGAGGACGCCGGAGCCGGTGTAGGCGCCCGAGGCGCCGCCGAGCCGTTCGAGCCACACGTCCATTTCGGCGTGGGTCATCGAAGAGGCCGTTACCTCATTCATATCCGCCCACAGGACTTCGTGCATTTCGCTTTCCTCCCGCGCGAGCGGCACCCGCTCGTCGCCGGCGAGGTCGAAACTCACGAGCGAAGTGTAGGAAATGCGGTTCTCATCCTTGTGGGCGGCGAAGTATTCGGCGCGAACCTGCCCGCCCCACACCTTTCCGTTTCCGAGGTTGGTATAGCCGGTCTCTTCGCGCACCTCGCGGCGCGCGGCGTCGAGAACCGATTCGCCTTCCTCGATGCCGCCCATCGGGAACGTCGTCCAGGGGTGTTTTTTCCACGCGAGGATCAGGACTTTCCCGTCCTTCGGATTGCGGACGACGACGTGGACGTTCCGGCGCTCGACGTACCGCTTCCCCGCGACCGGGGGATTTCTCCGGTCGACGCGCAGCGGCGCGATGACCTCGCGCACGGGAAGCCGCATCGCCTGCGCGAATTCGAAGTCGCGCTCGTCGTGCGCGGGGACGGCCATCACCGCGCCGGTGCCATAGGAGGCGAGGACATAATCGGCGACGTAAATCGGGATTTCCTCTTTTGTTGCCGGATTGATCGCTTTTACGCCCTTGAGCTCGACGCCGGTCTTCTCTTTATTCTCGCTGCGCTCGCGCTCGGTCTTCGACGCTGTCGTTTTAACGTACGCCTCAACCTCGCCCACGTTCATGATGGATTTACGAAATCCATCAATAAGGGGGTGCTCCGGCGCGAGGACCACGTACGTCGCGCCGAAGAGCGTGTCCGGCCGCGTCGTGAACACCTTGATGGATTGGACACCCGATGTTCCTTCAGAAGTTAGGACATCCGATGTCCTAACTTCGAATGAGAGGTATGCGCCCTCGCTCTTTCCTATCCACGCCCGCTGGGCTTCCTTGATCTCTTCGCGCCACGGCAGGTCCTCGAGGCCGGCGAGAAGCCGTTCGGCGTACTCGGTGATCTTGAGGAACCACTGGGTGAGGCGTCGTTCTTCAACTTCGGAGCCGCACCGCTCGCAGCGGCCGTCGATGACCTGCTCGTTGGCAAGGACGGTCTGGTCCTGCGGGCACCATTTGACCGGCGCTTCGCGGCGCTCGGCGAGGCCGTGCTCGAACAGTTTCGCGAAGAGCCACTGCGTCCAGTGGTAGTAGTCCGGTTCGCAGGTAAGGACTTCTTTGGACCAGTCGAAGGAGGGACCCATCGACGCGAGCTGCGCGCGCATGCGTTCGATATTTTTATACGTCCATTCCTTCGGATCCTCGCCGTTCTTGATCGCCGCATTCTCGGCGGGCAAGCCGAACGCGTCGAAACCGATCGGAAAGAGCACGTTCTTCCCGCGCATGCGGAGCATGCGCGCGTAGATGTCGGTCACGGCGAACGCGTACCAGTGGCCGATGTGGAGATCGCCCGAGGGGTACGGGAACTCGACGAGCAGGTAGTACGGCTCTTTTGATTCGTCCGCGAGGTCGGTGCGGTACAGATCGAGAGAGACCCATTTCTCTCGGGCCCTTCTTTCTATGTCGCGATGGTCGTATGCCATACAGCCTTCTACGGTACGGCAAGATCGCACTAATCGCGGAAGCGGCGCCAACCGATGGAAAGAAGCGCGAGAAGACCTGTCGTCGCGATAGCAAGCCGTATCCAATTGCCCGCCGTGCCCCAGTACTGCGCGGAACCGATAACGAGCGCGACCACGCCGCCGTAGGAAAGCCCGGTGGAAACGATCGACGAGCCGAGCGGCATAAGGCCGGCGACAAGCGCGACGATGCCGAGCCCCACCATCAGGACGAAGGCGGAGAGCGCGTGCCGGTCGCGTGCGGCCTGGTACGGCTTCTGGCACTTGGCGTACATGTCGCAGTAGCCGGTCATCCTCGGCGAAGTCATGTCGGTAGCGGGCGCGGGAGCCGGCGAATAACTATTCCAGATACCGCCCTGTGCATCGCAGGCCGGCGCATCGGTCGGGGTAACGGTTACTTGCGGGCAATAATCCTCGTAGACCGGCGCCGGGTACGCGAGGGCGAGGACGACATTGAAAAAAATATTGAGGACAACGACGATGCCGAGCAAGAGCGCCCAGCGGACGAACTTCGGATGGCGCGGCGTCGATGCGGGAGCGGGAGCGGTGGGGGAAGTATCCATAGAATTCCAGTATATCGCGCTACGGACTCGCGGGGAATCCGTTCGGTCGGACGGGGCCGGGCGGAATGGGCGTTTTGCCGGGCGGGCCGAGGCCAGACGAGAACGCGGAGGACAGGAAGAAAAAGGAAGTGAGCAGAACGACGAGCACAGCGCCGAACAAAATATGATTTGCCGCCTGTTCCGTTTTGATCAGGCCGCCGGAAAGGTCCATGAGCACGCGCGCGAAGGAGCGGCGGGCGGGAAGGCCGCGCTGTGTGTACATATCCTTCTCTTCGTTGAATCGGATGTCAGTCACGGTCAAAAGCCGTTATTGATCGCCCAGTTGGCGAAGCCGAGACAGCCGTATCCCAAGTGAGGATAGTAGTGCGGATCGGTCGACGCCGGCTCCTGCTCCAGGAACGTCGCGAGCAGGTAGCGCTGGCCGTTGTCGGAATAATAACCGTAGAGGCGGGAGCCCCGATCCGCCGTGCTGCATGCATTGCCATCATCGAGGAAGCTCGGGTCCTGCGGCAGAATGGAAATGTATTGCGAGGGCAACAAGCGCAACTCGCCCGCCGAACCCCAGCAGTTCCACCACGGGGACGAAATGCAGTTCGAGATCGGGTAATGTCCGTTGTCGTTGTAGTAGAGCTCGAGCGCCACCTGGACCGCCTGGAGGTCGCCCATGCGCTTCGCGTCCCGGCCTTTCGAGCGAGCGGTATTGAGAGAGGCGAGCACGATGGACGAGAGCAGTCCGATGATGGCGATAACGACGAGCAACTCGATAAGAGTGAAGCCGTTCCCCCCGTTCCTGTCCATGGCGAAAGTATACCACTTCCCCGCCGCGAAGGTCAGCCGTGCAGAAACACGATGACGTCGCCGTCTTTGACGACGTACTCCTTCCCTTCCGTGCGCACCTTGCCTGCCTCGCGGGCGGCGGCGTAGGAGCCCGCGGCGAGCAATTCGTCGGCTCCGATGACTTCCGCGCGGATGAACTTATCCTTGAAATCCGTGTGGATGGCGGCGCCGGCGAGAGGGGCGCTGCTCCCGGCACTGATCGTCCACGCGCGGGTTTCCTTCGGTCCGGTCGTAAAGAACGAGATGAGGTCCAGGGTCTCGTAGGCGCCGCGGATGAGATCGGCCAGCCCGTCCTCGTGTACGCCGAACTCTTCGCGGAAGCGAAGGCGGTCTTCGTCGGCGACGTCGTTCAATTCCCGCTCGGTCGCCGCGTCCACGAAGACGTACCGCGCGCCGAGCTCCCGGATGAGGTCATACGCGCGCGCGGCGCGGCCATCGGCGAGCTCGTCGAGATTATGAGCGCCGCTCTTGCGGTTGAGCGCGTAGAGGATGGGCTTCATCGTGAGCAGGTTCAAGGGAGCGACCGCGGCGCGCTCTTCGCGCGGAAGCTCCGCATGGAGCGCGAGCTTCCCTGCGGCGAACCCCTGCTCGAGCTTCGCGAGGACGGCGTCCTCGGCGAGCGCCTCTTTCATTCCCGCCTTCGCGTCGCGCGCGAGCTTATCGCGGCGCTTGCGCACCTGTTCGGCGTCGGCGAGCGCGAGTTCGAGGTTGATGACCTCGATGTCCTTGTACGGCTCCACCGCGCCTTCCACGTGGTGTACCTCCGCGTCGTCGAAGAAACGCACGACCTCGAGGATCGCGTCCGTTTCGCGGATGTGCGCGAGGAACTGGTTGCCGAGGCCTTCGCCCTGCGCCGCGCCCTTCACGAGGCCGGCGATGTCCACGAACTCGATGGCCGCCGGGATGGCTTTTTCGCTCGCCGAAAACTTCGCGAGCGCGCCGAGCCGCGCGTCGGGAACGCCGACGACGCCGACCGACGGGTCGATGGTGCAGAAGGGATAGTTTTCCGCCGGCACGCTCGCTTTCGTGAGCGCGTTGAAAAGCGTGGACTTCCCCACGTTCGGCAATCCGACGATTCCGAGCTTCAGCATGCACGCACCCTACGGTTATCTCCCGCGGCGCGCAAGGCGTTCCACCGTGCGAAACCACTTCGCTTTCGTCGCCTCGGAAGCGCGCTCCGAAGGCCCGAAGACGGTCGAGCGCGCGCGGATGCCGGCGAAGCGCAAGAGGCAGAGGTCGAGGACGACGGTCGGCGGACCGTACATAAAGCGCAGGAGAAAGGGCGCCGTGTTCGCGCTCGTGATGACGCGCGCGGTGCGCCCTTTGAGGATCTTCTTCCAGGTCAGGCCGTGGTCGGCGAAATTGAAGGCGAAGTGCGGAAGCCAGGCGCGGTCGAAGAGGCCCTTCAGAATCGCGGGCATCGAGCTCCACCACGTGGGGTAGACGATGACGACGTGCTCGGCCCAGCGGACGTTCGCCTGGAAGTCCTCAAGGTCCGGCTCGAGGTGCTGGATGCTCTTGTAGCCCTCGTGCAGGATCGGGTCGAAATGCATCTCGCCGATGTTCTGGCGCCGGACCTCGTGGCCCGCCGCGCGCGCGGCGGCTTCGTAGCGATCGGCGAGCGCGCCGGAAAGCGTCGCGGGATCGGTGTGCCCGAGCAGGATGAAGATCCTCATACGGAGCGGGTCATCAGGAAGCGGGCCGAACGCAGCACCGCATACAGGACCGCCGTAGCGACGACGTAGAGCGCGACGAGCGCGCCGAAGGAGAGCGCCGGCAGCTGCCCGAGAACGAGGTACGCGAGGAACCACCATGCGGTGAACGCCGCCGCGGAACCGAGCGCGAAGGAGACGCGCCGGCGCGAGAGCGCCCAGGAAAGGCCGATGACGAGAAGGGCGAGCGTAATGAGCATCCAGTAGCCCGGCGTGAGCGCCGGCTGGGGCGCGGCGCCGAGCGCGTATGCCGCGACGACGAGCCCGAGGGAGGCGAGGAGGAGGAGCGTCATTCCGAACCGGAGCCCGCGCGCGAGGCCGGCAAGGTGGGCGCGTTCGGCCGCGTCGAGCTTCCCGTCGCGCATCGCGCGGACGTAAGCGAATTCGCTCCCCACGGCCGCGCCGGCGCCGACGAGCGCGCCGAGCGCCTGGCAGAACGCGAGGAACGGTACGAAAACGTCCATAAGGGTTACCGGCGCATGAGCGCGGCGAGGTCGTCGCGGTGCTTTTTCATCACTTCCATCGCCGCCTTCATTTCGCTCTCGCCGCCCTTCTTGCGCCGCTCGATTTCCTCGCCGATGCGCTTGAAGAGCGCGGGGTCCTTCGTGACGAGTTCGGTCATTTGCTCGCGCTGCGCTTCCGGCACGCCTTTCAGTTTCCACTTGGCATAGTGCTTCAGGAGGAAGCTCTGGACGGACATACCCGCAGGATACCACGAGACGCGAACGGAGCGGAATGAGTATCAGGATTTCGATCGCTCATTCCTGCGGAGAGAACGTCTCGTATCCGTGCACGCAACGGATACGAGACGCGAACGGAGCGGAATGAGTAGTCCGCACTGCCTCCGTTAGGAGAGACGCGGCCGCTGGAGGAGACCGCGGATGGTGCGCGTGGTGAAGTAGAGCGCGATGAGCGACAGGAGCGCGAGCGCCTCGGTGTACGTGAAGGAAGGGTCGAATATGCTGACGCCCGCCCGGTAGTGCTCGACGGCGGAGGTGCCGAAGAGCAGCGTTCCGGAGATCGCGAGAAGCGCGTTCAGCCAGTGGATCCAGTACTGCGCCGGATTCGTGATGCCCGCGGTGATGACGAGCACGACGGCCGAGACGACGGCCTGCGTCGTCGAGAGCGGCAGATCGGCGCCGGTCGACTGCGCCACGATGAGGACGAGAGCCCCGAGAACGAAAATCCCGCGCACTTCGTTGCCGTGGTAGTGCGGCACTTCCCGATGGCGCGGGAGGATTTCTCCGCCGCCGTTGCCCTCGAAGGTCATAGCCCCAGTATACGCCCCCGAGCGGCGGCGCAAGCGGCGCGGTGAGGATAGCGGATATAAAAAGAAGACGCCGCGAGCTGCGCTCGCGGCGTCAGGGGAATTCCCTTGGGAATCCGGTTCAGAACGGGAACGGTTCTCCGCGCTTCCAGTCGGCCGATTCCTCCAGGCGCGGAGGGGACCCCGGGCCGCGGACGATGACGAGCAGGTGCGCCGTCGCCGGCTCGAACCGCGCGATGACGAGCCGCGCGAATTCTTTGGCCGCCGGCATATTGTCGCGCGAGTAGTTGCACAGCTGGACCTCGCCGTTCACGTGCAGTTCCTTCGGCCAGGTTTCGCTGCGGGCGAATCCCGCTACCGAAGCGCGGCTGTGCGATTCCTCGAGCGAGTGGAAGGACGTCGCCGGACCGATATCTTCCCTTTCCCAGACGTCGAGGAGGCCCGTGCGATGCTTCATCCGCACGTCGCTTATGATTGCGCGCATTTCTTCGTGAAGCTTCCTCGGAGAAAGCGCGAGGCCGTAATTGCTCTCCTCGTCGAGGTACAGATCGTACAGGACGAGGGTGCTGCCTTGCCCTTGGTGACTCATCTGAACCTCCTATGTTGTAAAGGGCATCCGCGGCAAGCGCGGACGCTGGCTGGCCTTTCCAAGGTATACAATATCCAGGACAAAATACAATGATTCACGCGATGCCGAGAATGGAAAACGCGGCGGCCCCGGGGCCGCCGCGTTTCCGATTAGCTTCTTTTTAAGATTAGGAGCCCTTCGGCAGGATCTTGTACATACCGGTGCCGCAGACGGAGCACTTTCCCTTCGCCGCGGGGCGGCCGGGCTTGATTTCCACGCGTTCGACGTCTTTCATTTCGCGTTTTTCCTTGCACTTGACGCAGTACCCTATGATTTTTTCATCCATATGGGGAAAGCATAGCACGCGCCGGGATTGCGCAAGGGGCGCCCTGGGGAAGGCCGGCCGACTCCCTTTTGGTGGACCCTAGGGGGATCGAACCCCTCACCTCGTCCATGCCATGGACGCGCTCTACCAAATGAGCTAAGGGCCCGCGCTAAAATCATACTCGAATGAGCATTCTGCGCCAAATGCCGCGCCTCGCTGCCGAATGAAGGAAACAAGGAACATAAACGCCCGCACAGTGCGGGCGTCTTGGGAAAGACATTATCTCACACGCGCCGGAGGATTTTTTTGTTTTTCTCGCCATTCCTTCCTTTGCAGGAGAGAATGGTGCGGCTCCCTTGCGGGGCGGCCGGGGGCTTCGACGGAGGCGACGCGGGTTCTTCCTTCGCGGCGGGCGACGGCTTCTCGTCCTTACGGAGCCGCTTCTCTTCCTTCTGCCGCGACCTGCCGAGCACAGCCGCGCCGCCATAGAGCGCCTCGCGGGCTTCCGCCGTTGAAGCAACGCTTCCCAATTCGATCGTATGCATCTTTATTCCTTTCGTTGTGGTTTTGCGAATGATTCCGCCCTGACTCCGCGAAAACCATAATAAAACACCTCTCCTCCGTCAAGGAAACTGTCCCCCAACCGATTTTGTGGTCCGTATCAGCGCGCATCTCGAACCTGTGCAAAACGCGTAGCGAAGGAGCTCATCAAGAATCTCAAAAAGGCAAAACGTCCTCCTTTGACGAAGGGGGGTTGGATGCGATTCGCGAGCGCGATATCCGGAAGCGCTACGCACAGGCATGCAAGCAGATGGAGGCGAACAACAAAAGAAAGTTTGCGGAGAAAATGAGAAGAGGGTTAAGGCTACCGCCCTATGACTTGCTACCTCCTTAGCCGGTGGCGAGCAAGGAAGGCGGCCGAAGCCGCCTTGCCCTAAGGAACACAGAATCGCTGTGCGCTGCGCCTCCCTCCCGGGAAGACCCTGTATTGCCACTCTTGCGAACGCTCGTAAAGTGCGCCACAGAGCTTTGAAAGCTCCTTTAGTTTTGTACTCTCGACTTCCCGACCCCGGGCCGCATCAGCAAGGGTGTTAATCACGTTCCGAGCGATGCATTGCGCTTGCCGATATGAAGTCACCGCGTTGGCCGAATCGACGTCCGCCAGTGCTTTGCAAAAGACCATGTAGTCGCCAGGATTCCGCGGTGCCTTGCCCCCAAAGTCCTCCTCGAGGTACCAGATCACGTTCTGTATCGACTCGACAGTGGTGGAACATCCGGCCGAGAGACGGCCGAGCTCGATCATCGCCCTCGTCACGTCCCGGATGAAACCGTTCGATAGCGCCCACGAGTAGGGTCTGACCCTACCTGTCTGGATCGTGAGAAGCCTCGGGTTACTCGGGTCAAACTTCGCGCTTCCGCGCCGATTTAAAGATGCACCCTTCTTCATGACTCCTCCGCACGTTGTCGCTACCCGAGCCAATCTCGGGTGGCGGCGAGTACGGAGGAGGAACTTCCGGATACAGCCTACATCCGGCTGCTCATTGGTCAAGGTGGGGGAGTTCACATGGACCCGGAAAATGACCCCGTACTCTTGGAGGCGAGGCGGTGGTTCGAGAAATTCGGCGATCCGAATAACGGCACGCATCGGTTCGTCTACGGCCTCCGGAGCTACGTTCCAGGATTCGAGATGCCTCAATCATCCGAACCCGAACGCCCGAACGGAGCTGCGCACGGGCAAGAAGATCATAAGAAATAATATTGGCTCAATCTGAGGAAAGCTCCGCCATGGCGGAGCTTCTGTTTACCTGCCGCAAAGAACGTCCTCGTCTTGACGGATAGGGCTTTCGCGCTAGTGTGGTTGTGGATCAACAACAGCCACCGGAGGCGACGAATGCACATCCCCGATGCACTTCAGCTGGTCGTGAGCGCCGCTCTGATTACGGCCTTGATCATCATAGTGCTCTTCGAGGTCAAATGGCCTCGAAAATTCGCAAACCTGGCCTGCAGTCCGCGCGGTGCTATCCAAGAAGCGCTGCGTGATCCAATCAAGGAGTATGTGTGGCAACTGCACGAAAAGTGCATTGCCGAACGGAAGACACTTGGGAGACTCCCTTTAAGTGCGGCTGCAACCGCCGAATCGGAAGAGCATCCTTGCCAAGTCGCTCCTGCGCGCTAACTGCGAAGGTTTCTACGATTCACAAGCCCCGCGGCAGCGGGGCTTTTGTTTTCGGCACATTCACGGTTGTTATGTAAATTTCTGTACCTCCCTCTCACACCAAGTAACTCTACAGCTTCTGTATTATCATCAGAGTTCGAATCGGCTACGGGTTCAGCCCGATTCGAGCTGTTTCAGCATATCAACTGTGCATCGCCAAAAACGCAAAGCGGCCTGTTGCAGGCCGCTCTTTTTTATCAAGACGTGAGAATGTGCCAAATTGGCAAAATCAGGTGGACCCTAGCGGATTCGAACCGCTGGCCTCGTCAATGCGAATGACGCGCTCTACCAACTGAGCTAAGGGCCCGAACGGCTACATCATACTCAAAAAACGAACCCCGTCCAAACGACGCACTCTCCTGCGAGGAGTGAGGTGAAATGGATCGCCGTGATCTATTTCCGCCGAACGACGCTGCAGGAAGCCGGCCGAGCACGGCGAGAGTCGGCTTCCCAGCTGAGCTAAGGGCCCTTCCTAACGAAAACGATTTTCGTATGGAAGAAAACAAAATTCATCGGGCCGCCGGGAACCGGCGAATACGCCATTCTTCCACAAGCGCACCTCGCCGCCGCTCGGTGCGCTCGCGTCCCCGCCTCGCGGTTCGGCCTGCTGGCCGAACATCGCTGCGGCTTTCGATTCCCGACGCAGCGTGCCGCAGGCACGCGGCTGCGGCCCTCAATCGAGGACTCTTTCGGGCCGCCGGGAATCGAACCCGGTCTACATCCACCCCATGGACGCGTACTACCGGCATACTCCGGCCCGCTTCGGGAGTTGTCCTGTGTCGGGCCGCCGGGAATCGAACCCGGTCTACACGCACCCGAAGCGTGCGTACTACCGGCATACTCCGGCCCGACACAAAACACCTCCCGTGTGCGCTCTGCAGGATTCGAACCTGCGACCTTTCGCGTGTGAAGCGAACGCTCTAACCGACTGAGCTAAGAGCGCGGAATAAGGGGCAGGATACCAGATTCCCGCTAGATTCCCAATTGCGCGAGCGCGCGCTTCACTTCGTTTGCGGGAAGCGCGAAACCGATGTTCTGGGAACCCTGTACCGTCGCCACGTTAACGCCGATAGCGTCGCCATTCAGATCGACGAGCGGGCCTCCCGAGTTGCCCGGGTTGATGGCCGCGTCGGTCTGGATGACGCCGCTGAGCGTTTCCGCCTGGCCCGTTTGCGCGTCGTTCGCCGTTATCGAACGGTTGAGGCCGGAAATGACGCCGACCGAGACCGAGTTGTTGTATGTGCCGAGCGCGTTCCCCACCGCGAAGACCGATTCGCCGAGCTTGAGCGCCGACGAATCGCCGAACGGTACGGTATCGTACCCGCTCCCCGCGATCTTCACGACGGCAAGGTCTTCGCTCGGCGACCGCCACACGACCGTCCCGACGAGCTGCTTCCCGCTGGCGAGCAGGACCGTATACGTCGCGTTCGCATCCGGAACGACGTGCTTGTTCGTCACGATGTAGCCGCTCCCGCGCACGATGAATCCCGTACCGGCAGAAACATTCTCCGTCGTCGTGCCGACCTGCTGGTAGACCGGCACCTGCACGCCGAACCCCTGGAAGAACGGATCGTTGCCGAACGGATTTTCGTACGTCACCTGCAGTTTCGGAACTTCCCTGCTTTCCACGATCGACACGACCGCCGGCGTCACGGCGGCGACGGCGTCCTGCAGTTGCTGGTCCTGCGACTTCGCGACGATCTTCTCGCGCCGCTGAAGCTCCGCAGCCGAGGCCGCGGTCGTGCTTGCCGTCTGCGCGAGCGCCGCGACCTGGGCATCGAGAGCCGCGAGCGAGTTTTTGAGGCCGTCCACCGACTGCGCGAGCAGCTCTATCCGCACGGCCTGCCAGAGGGCGAAGCCGGCGAGCGCGAAGACAATCACCAGAAATACTGCCCGGGTGCGCATATTCCCATTATACGCGATGCCCGGAATTTTGTTGTGGTGGACCCGACCGGACTCGAACCGGTGACCTCCTCATTGCAAATGAGGCGTTCTACCAACTGAACTACGGGCCCGGAAATACTCCTAATACTATCATTTTTGGACGATATTCCGAAATCACTCCTTTTGGCCAATGGGATTCAGATAATTTTTTATTATTTTCTCAGCGCGAGGTCGGCCAGGTGCGACAGGAAATCGCGGAAGGAGACGCCGACGGCGTCGAGCGCGCGCGGCAGGAGCGACCGGTCCGTGAGGCCGGGGAGCGTATTGGTCTCGAGGTAGTAGACGCCTTTCGGCGCGACGATGAAATCCGAACGGGAGTAATGGCGCAAGCCCAAAGCGCGGTGCATCACTTTCGCGGCGCGCTTCACCTCTTCGGTGACGACGCGGGAGAAGTGTGCCGGACAGGTTTCGCGCGTCATCCCGGAATATTTCGCTTCATAGGAAAAGAAGCCCTGCGGCGGGGCGATCTCCGTAACGGGCAGGGCGTACAGCGCTTCGCCGCGCAGGTTTTCGACGACGCCTGCGGTCGCTTCGCGGCCGCGAACGTATTCCTCGACGAGGATGCCGGAAGCGCCGAGCGCGAAGAGCCGTTCGATGGCGGCGAGCACCGGGGCGTAGCCGCCGACGATGGAAACGCCGATGGACGATCCCCACCCGGCGGGCTTCACGACGACCGGCTGGCAGAACGCGCGGACGGCATCGGCGGCGGCGGAGACGCTCTCCGCGGGTTTCTCGGCGTAGCGGAATTCCGGCACGAGGAGCCCCGCTTCCTTCGCGCGCGCTTTGGAGAGCGCCTTGTGCATCGCGAGGTAGGAACCGAGCGCGTCCGCGCCGGCATAGGGGACGCCGAACCGCCCGAGCAGTTTCTGCACTTCCCCGTCCTCGCCGTACTCGCCGTGGAGGCCGATGAGCGCAACGTCAATCTGGCGCAGGATGCGGGCGGGCTCCGCCCTCCGACCGCGGTCGTGCCAGACGCCGTGCCGGTCGATGTAGATGTCGCGCGCGGCGTAGCGCTCTTCCGGGAGATTCGCGAGTATCGCCGCTCCCGTCCTGAGCGACACGTCATGTTCGCGGCTCGGCCCGCCCCGCAGGACCCCGACGACGGTTTGCATTGCTCTTAGTATAGCAGGGCAGAAATGAGAAAGCCCCGAGAAAGCGGGCTTTCTCGGGGCGCTACCTACCCGTCGTTCGGCATCATGATCTCTCCTGGAAGAGGACAGGGGCGTGTCCTCTGCGAAACGTGATGCCGCGAATCGCACAAGGATTTCCAACACTGGCGGCAGAGATCGTGCCCGTCATCGGGAGGCCCGGTCCAGCCCTTTCCCGGAACGAAAACCCGTATCGGCCTGCCGCAGGCGCAGTAGTAGCGGATATGCATCACGGCCTCCGTGAGGTTCTCGTAACCGGCGCTTATGGTAGCAAGCCGGGTCCAGACCGCAACACCCGCACCGTGCGCATCGCCCCGGAGCGGGCGCGGCGATGGCGCGCGAGCGAGAAGCGGTGCGCTTCGGCGTTCGCGAGCACGGCGTCCGCTTCGGAGACGCCGGCGGAGCGCGCTCCGACGACCTCGCGCGGCCGGTGGCGCTCGTCCTTCACGACGGATGCGACGGGGATGGCGACGCCCGCTTCCTCGAGCACCGCTTCGGCCGCCTTCTTCTGGGCGCGGCCGCCGTCGACGACGATGGCGCGCGGATACGGCCACTCCGGATGCGCGAGCCGCCGCGAGAGGATCTCCTTCAGGGACGCGATGTCGTCGTTCTTTTTGAAACCGCGGATGCGGAACGTGCGGTACTCCCGCTTCAGAGGCGCGCCGTCTTCGACGACCGTCATAACGCCGACGGCGTTCGTGCCGGAGATGTGCGCCGTGTCGTAGGCCTCGATGCGGCCCGCGCGCGCCGCTCCGCGGCGCGCGTCCTCGAGAAACTCGTCCTTGATGAGCGAGACGTCCTGGACGTGGTCGAG
The DNA here is from genome assembly GCA_021813335.1 of bacterium. Lineage (GTDB taxonomy): Bacteria > Patescibacteriota > Minisyncoccia > Phycocordibacterales > SBAW01 > JAKALC01. The sequence goes on from JAKALC010000003.1 coordinate 14,016, forward strand.
GGCGGAGAGCTCCCGTCGCGCCGCGGCCGCGTCCTCGAAACGCTCCTCGCGCGCCGCCCGGCGCATCTCCCGCTCGAGCTTCCCCCGCAATTCTTTGCCGCGCCCCGAAAGGAATAACTCGATCTTGCGTATCGATTTCCTGTACGCTTTAAGATTTACCTTATCCTGTCCTATAGGAGATCTCAAGGTAAACTTCATGTTCTTCGGATACTGCCCGATTTGCGCATTGAATTCTATTTTCGCCGCCTGGTGCTTGCTTTTCACCCCGACCGGCCGCGGCGTGTCGAAGAACGGAAATATTCGCTGAATAAGCCGGAGCGCCGCGCGCAGCTGCGCGCCGGAAGGGAACGGGCCGTAGAGCGCCTTCAGATCCTGGCCGTCGCTCGAGCGCTTGTGCCGCACGTCGATGTCCTTACCGCGCAGCGCGAGCACGCGCGGGATTTCCTCCTTCGTCACGACGGCGTACAAAAACGAGGAGTCGTCCTTCCCCTCCACATTCGCCGGCGGATGGTAGCGCTTGATGAGCGCCGCTTCGCGCACCAAGGCCTCGAGCACGGTCGGCGCCGTCTCATACGCGAGCCGGTCGGCTTTCGTCACCATATCCACGATGCGCGGCCCGCGCGTGGCGATGAGGTCGTCGTCGAAATAGGAGCGCACGCGGTCGGCGAGCGAGGTCGCCTTGCCGACGTAGAGCACGTTCCCGCCCCGCTTGAACAGGTACACGCCCGGAACGTCCGGCAGCCGATACTTAACGAGTTCGCTTCTTTGCATAACGCGTGAGGGCTTTCGCGAGGTGCCCGCCCGTGTGGGAACCGTCCGTCGCGGCGACTTCCTCGGGCGTTCCTTTCGCCACGATTCTGCCGCCGTTCTCCCCGCCCTCGGGGCCGAAGTCGATGAGGTAGTCGGCGCTCTTCACGACGTCGAGATTGTGCTCGATGACGACGACCGTATTCCCGCGCCGTACGAGTTCCTGCAAAATCTCGATGAGTTTCTTCACGTCCTCGTAGTGGAGGCCGACGGTCGGTTCGTCGAGGAGATAAAGTGTCTTCATCGTGAGCGGGCGGTACAGTTCGCTCGCGATCTTCACGCGCTGGGCCTCGCCGCCCGAGAGGGTCGTCGCGCTCTGGCCGAGCGTGAGGTACTCGAGCCCGGTCGCGTTCAGGGACTGCAAACGGTCGGCGATAGCCGGGATGTCGCCGAAGAATTTCTCGGCTTCCTCGATGGTCATCTCGAGCACGTCGCGGATGTTCTTGCCGCGGTACGTTACTTCGAGCGTCTCTTTCATAAAGCGCGTGCCGCCGCACACGTCGCAGGTGACGTAGACCGTCGGCAGGAAATGCATCTCCACCGCGATGGAGCCGTTGCCCTGGCAGGCCTCGCAGCGCCCGCCCGGCACGTTGAAGGAAAAGCGGCCCGGCTTCCAGCCGCGGGCGCGCGCTTCGCCCGTGGCGGCGAAGAGGTCGCGGATGTGCGTGAAGGCGCCCGTGTAGGTCGCGGGGTTGCTCCGCGGCGTGCGGCCGATCGGCGACTGGTCGATGAGGACGACACGCGCGAGGTATTCGGTGCCGGTCAGGGACGCGGCGTGCTCGGTCTTCGCCTCGCGGCGCGCGAAGCGCGCCGCCGCGTTCCGGTGCAGGATGTCGTACAGGAACGTGGATTTCCCGCTTCCCGAGACGCCCGTGATGCACACGAGCTTGCCCAGAGGCACGTCAACGTTCTGGTTCTTCAGGTTGTGGAGCGTCGCGCCCTTCACGCGAAGCCAGCCCTTTTCGCTCGTACGCCGTTCCTCGGGGATCGGGATCTCCCGTTCGCCGCGCAGGTAGGAGAGCGTAAGCGAACCGCTCCCGTTCTTGCCGGCGGTCAGCAGGTCGTCGAGCCAGCCGGAGGCGACGACCCGCCCGCCGTGGATGCCGGCGCCCGGACCGATATCGACGATGTAGTCGGAAGCGAAGATGGTGTCCTCGTCGTGCTCGACGACGAGGATGGTGTTCCCGAGGTCTTTCAGCGTGAGCAGCGTCTCGATGAGGCGCGCGTTGTCGCGCTGATGGAGCCCAATGGTCGGTTCGTCGAGCACGTACAAAGCGCCCGTGAGCCCGCTCCCGAGCTGCGAGGCGAGCCGGATGCGCTGCGCTTCCCCGCCCGAGAGCGTGGCGGCCGAACGGTCGAGCGTGAGGTAGTCGAGGCCGACGTTGAGCAGAAAGGTGAGGCGGCTGTCGATTTCCTTCACGATGGGTCCGGCGATGTCTTTCTTCATCTCGGAGAGCTGAAGCGAATCGATGAACGCTTTCGCGTCTTTGACGGACATACTCGTGAAGTCCACGATGTTCTTTCCCAGCAACTTGGGTGTCTCGCCGCCAAGTCGACTTGGCGGCGAGACACCCAAGTCAGGACCTTTGAGGTACACCCGGAGCGCCTCGGGGCGCAGGCGCTTCCCGGCGCACGCCGGGCAGGGCGCGTCGGAAAAGAACGATTCCGTGCCGAGGCCGTGGCACTCCGGGCACGCGCCGTACGGCGAATTGAAGGAGAAGAGGCGCGGCTCGACTTCCGGAAACGACGCGCCGTCGTCCGGACAGACGAACGTGGACGACAGGGTCTCCGCCG
>JAKALC010000004.1 GCA_021813335.1 bacterium
GTTCATAATGAGCTGGAACCCCTGCATATCGTCGAGCATCGACGCGATGGCGACGCCGAGCGCCGTGAAGAGGAGCGCCACAAGCGCGGCGAACACGAGCGCAAGCGGCAGCATCGACAGCGCTTCCGGACGGAAGCCGACGAAGAGCGTGAGGATGAACACGATAATGCCCTGGAGAAGAGCCACCGTGGCCCCGCCGAGCGTCTGTCCCAGCATTATCTGGAGCCGGGAGACGGGCGCCACCAGCGTCTCCTTAAGGAAGCCGAACTGGCGGTCCCAGATGATCTGAATTCCTGAAAAGACGGCGGTAAAAAGAATACCCATCGCGATGATTCCGGGAGCGAGAAAGTCGATATAGTCGCCGCCGCCCGCCCGCGCGTAGATGGGCCCAAGGCCGAAACCGAGCGCCACGAGGAAAAGAAGCGGCTGGCCTATGGAGCCGACGATGCGCGAACGCGCGCGGAAATAACGCTTGAGCTGCCGAAGCCAGAGAATATAAATAGCCATCATATAGAAAGTAAGTACCGGACGTTCAGCGCCGCCCGCCGGCTCGTACGATGTGCCGCAGCATCCGCTCGCTGGCGTCCGCATTCTCTTCGCGTATTTCCTTGCCGGTAAGCGCGAGGAAGGCGTCTTCGAGCGTCGCCGCGTTCGCCGTTTCCTTCAATCGGGCCGGAGTGTCCGAGGCCACGATGGCGCCGTGGTCGATGACGGCGATGCGGCCGGCCGCACGGTCGGCTTCCTCCATATAGTGCGTCGTGAAGAATATGGTCATATGCTCTTCGCGATTGAGGCGCCTCAAATAGTCCCAGATATGGTTGCGCGTCTGCGGATCGAGACCCAAGGTCGGCTCGTCGAGGAATAGTATCGCCGGATGGTGGATGAGGCCGCGCGCGATCTCGAGGCGCCGCTTCATACCGCCCGAAAAAGTCTTGATGAGATCGTTCCGGCGCTCCTCGAGCTCGACGAACGAAAGAAGCTCGTCGATGCGCGCGCGGCGCGTTTTCTTCGGCACGCCGTAGAGGACGCCGTGGAATTCGAGATTCTCCCACGCGGTGAGCTCGTCGTCGAGGGATGGGTCTTGGAAAACGATGCCGAACGAACGGCGCGCCGCGTCCTGTTCCTCGATGGGATCGAAGCCGTTCACCCGTATCGTGCCGGAGGTCGGCTTGAGGAGCGTCGTCAGTATGCGGATGGTCGTCGATTTTCCCGCGCCGTTGGGGCCCAGGAATGCGAAGATCTCGCCCGCGCCGACCGAAAACGAAATGCCGTTCACGGCGGTCACGCCGTCGAATTTCTTGACGAGCCCGTCGACGCGGATCGCGCGAGTTTCATTCATCATCCCCGTAAGTATATCGCTATTCGTACCTGAGCGCCTCGATCGGGTTGAGCGACGCGGCCCGCCCGGCCGGATAGTAGCCGAAGATGATGCCGATCCCCGCGGAGACGCCGAAGGCGAGGATGACGGAGTCCGGAGAGACCTGCGTGGCGAGGACTCCGGCGGCCGTGACGCTCCAGGAGATAAACCATCCCAAAAGAACGCCGATAGCGCCGCCCGTGAGCGTGAGCGCGACGGCCTCCGCAAGGAATTGGAGATTGATGTCCCGCTTCGTGGCGCCGATCGCCTTGCGGAGGCCGATCTCGCGCGTCCGCTCGGTGACGGAGGTGAGCATCATATTCATAATGCCGATGCCGCCGACGACGAGCGAAATGCCCGCGACGGCGCCGAGCAGGAGCGTAAAGGTCGAGGTGACGTTCGACGCGGTCGCGAGGATGTCGGCCTGGTTGAGGACGTTGAAGTCGGCGTTCGAGGGATCGCTGATGCGGTGCCTCTCGAGGAGGAGATTGGTGATATCCGTCTGCGCTCCCGCCATAGCGCTCGGATCAGACGCTTGGATGTCGATGACCGAGAGATATTTGTTGCCGGAAAGATACTGCTGCGCCGTGGTCGAAGGAATATAGATCACCGTGTCCTGGCTGCCGAAGCCGGTGCCTCCTTTCGCGACCGTCGTGCCGATGACGGTGAAGAGCACTCCTTTGATGGCGATCTGCTGTCCCACGGGATCCGTCCCGTCAGGGAAGAGGTCCGAGACCGCCGTCGGCCCCAGGACGGCGACTTTGGCGAGCGAGGAGAGATGCGCGTCGGTCACGAAGGAACCTTCGGCCACCTGGACGTTTCGCACCGCGGCGTAATCGGGCGTGACGCCGTCGACCGTCGTGTTCGTGTTGGTGCCGCGCGCCGTTATCTGATAGCGGCCCGATACTTCCGAGGCGACCGCGGCCACGTTCGCGACCTCGGCCTGAATGGCATCCGCGTCGCTTTGGGTGAGCGATTCCGCCGTGCCGCGGCCCGCCGAGACGGCGTAGCCGAAGCTGCGCTGCGCGCCCGGCATCACCATAAGGAGGTTCGAGCCGATGCTTTGTATCGACGCGTTTATGGAGGCCTGCGCGCCGTTGCCGATGGCGGTCATCGCGATGACGGACGAGATGCCGATGACGATGCCGAGCATTGTGAGACCGGAACGGACGCGGTTCGCGGAAAGCGCGGTATAGGTTTCGTGGAGGATGTCGGCGGAGGTCATAGAAAGGTTTTACGCGCCCCGGCGCCGCTTCGAGCCGTGGAGCTTCTCGTCTTCGATGATAAGGCCGTCCTTGATATGGATGATCCTCTCGGCGTGCTCCGCGACGTCGTGCTCGTGGGTGATGAGGATGATCGTGCGGCCGAGTGTTTCGTTGAGGCGCTGGAACGTGCCGAGAACGATCTCGCCGGTTGTGGTGTCGAGATTGCCGGTCGGTTCGTCGGCGAGGATGAGCGCCGGATCATTGACGAGGGCGCGCGCGATGGCGACGCGCTGTATCTGGCCCCCGGAGAGCTCGTTCGAACGGTGTCCGAAATAAATATCGTCGAGCCCCGCCGCGGCGAGCGCCGCCCGCGCGCGCTTGTCGCGCGCGTGATCGTCCGCGCCCGCATAAACGAGGGGAAGCATCACGTTGCGCAGGACCGTCGTGCGCGGAAGGAGATTGAACTGCTGGAAGACAAAGCCGATCTTGTTCTTGCGCAGGGCGGCGAGCTCGTCGTCGGGAAGCGTCGAGACGTCGCGTCCGTCGAGAACGTACGAGCCCGAGGTCGGCGTGTCGAGGCATCCGAGAATGTGCATCAGGGTCGATTTGCCCGAACCCGAGGGACCCATAACGGCGACGAACTCGCCGTCCTCGATCGAAAAGGAGACGCCGCGCAGCGCTTGGAACGCGGTTTCTCCCAGGCCGTAGGTCTTGGTGATGTTCTTGACCTCGATCATATTACCCGCCGATCCGCACGGCGCCCCCGGCAGGGCGGGCTCCGTTCGCGCTACCCCCGGCGCGGTTGCCGCCCAAGGTTCCGAAGATCGACGGCGCCGATGCTCCTCCCGCCGCCGCGGAACCGGAGGTCGCACGGACGACGACTTGATCGCCGGAGGAGAGGCCGGCCACTATCTGGGTCGAGGTGGTGTTCGAAGCCCCGATCGTCACCGGAGTTTGGCGCGGGATCTCTTCGGACAGGGTTCCCTGCGCGCCGCCGCTTGCCGTGATGGGAGGATCGAACACGAGCACGTACGACGACCCGTCGCTTGCCGTATGCACGGCGCTCGCGGGGACCGTAAGCGCGTTCGTGACGACGTCCGTGTCGATCGAGGCGTTGACGCTCATACCGGGTTTGACGCGCGCATCCTGCGTCGAGAACCCTATCTTGACGGTGTAGGAAACGACCCCTTGCGACACGGTGCCGATGGGGCTGATGTCGGCGACTTCGCCCGCGATCGAGAGGTCGGGGAAAGCGTCGAAGGTCAACGTTGCCTTGTCGCCGAGCTTCACCGTCGCGGCGTCGACCTCGTTGAGGGTCAGGACGGCGAGCTGTTCCGAGGTCACAAGCGTCGCGACCGTCGTGCCGGACGAGACCTGCTGGTACGGCGTCACGCTGAGCCCAACGGTCCCGTCGAACGGCGCTGTCACGTAATAATTCGCCAGATTATCCTGCGCGTCCTTGAGCGCATTTTGCGCCGTCTCGACCGAGAGCTGCGCCGAAGCGAGGTCGAGCGCCGTCGCGCCGGCCTGGAGCTCCTGAAGCGACAGCTGCTTCTCGTTGATGGATTGCTTGTCGGCTGAGATGGAGGTCGAGTCGGAAAGGAGGGAGGATGAATGCGAGGAAAGTTTGCTCGTGTAGGAAGAGAGCGAGGATATCTGGGTCGTCGCAATCGAGGGAACCGTAAGATTGTTCGCCGTGAGCTGGTCCGAATAGTACTGAATGAGCGCGTTGCTTGCTTTTACCGCGTTCGTGACGAGGCCGAGAGTCGTATAGGTCTCGGAGAGGATGTTTTCGGTCGTCGTCGCATCGGCCGAGGCGAGATTGACGTTCTTGAAATCCATAAACGTCGCGTCGTAGGACGTTTTGGCGCTGGTGTAGGCTGCGTACGCGCTGTCGCGGAGATCTTGGGCGTGCGCGAGGTCGTACTTGCTCGCAGCATTCTCGTACCAGTCGATGTTCCACTGCTGGATCTTGTTCGTCTCGCTGCCGAAGTCCACGTCCTGAAGTCCCGTCATAATGGTCGGCAGGTCGAGGAAGGTATTGGCGAGGTCGGAGGTGCTGTTCGCATAGGCCGTGACCAGGCTGTTCTCTGCCGTCGAAACGGCGTCCTGGGCCTGCGCGAGCTCGAGCGCGGTCGGCGGCTCCGTCACTTTCTGCAGATTGATCTCCGCGCTTTGAAGATTGGCTTTCGCGTCGCGCACCTGCTTCTCGGCGTTGGTCGGATCGACTTCCGCGATAAGCGTGCCTCGAGTGACTTTCTCCCCGTCCTGAACGCCGATATAGACGATCTGTCCCGAAGCCTGCGGCGAAAGGCTCAGCTGATTCGATGCCGAAACCTGGCCCGAACCGGTGACCGAGACGACAAGCGTTCCCGCCTCCGCTTGCGCGACGACGTAGCGCGGGATGCCGGCGGTGCTCGTCGCCGCGGCGAAAACCCGCCACAGGACGAACACGGCAAGGACAAGGGCGCCTATGCGGAGGGAGCGATGTTTGCGGAACGAAGCGCGGGCGCGTACGAAGCCCGCAGAGAAGGTTTTGTTCGAGGAAACGAGCGTGTTGAAAGAAAATGACATAGCGGTATGAGGTTAGCGGGCGCCCCGTCAGAACGAAGGCGCGTTATAGTTCGGCGGCGGAGGCGGCAGGATGCGGATGAAGCGGGCCTGTATCGCCGATGACGTCGCAGCGTCGGCCGAGTCGCCGATGACGATGATCGCCGCGCCCGGCACGAGCGCCGAGGTGCTCGCGTCGCCCCATTCGTTGCGGATGAGCGTGGTCGAAGCCACGACGATTTTCTGAGAGGAGCCGTCGCGCGCGATCAGGGTGAGGGTCGGCAAGGCCGCCGCTTTGAGCGTGCCGATTGCCCCGTGCCCGCCGCGTATGAGCATATGGGGAAGGGTATGCATTCCCCACGGTCCCGGCAGGCGATACTCGAACCGCGCGCGGCGATAACCCGCGAACATTCCGCCCATAAAAAGAAGAAAGGCCAGAGCGAGAACGCCGAGTGCGATGAGGAGGCGGTGTACTCCGGAAATGCGGGGGTAATGTCCGTGAGGTTCCATAGAATACGGTGACGTTATGCCAGGGCGGCGGGAAAGCCGCGGCCGGCGATCATTCTAATATTCGGCACGGCGCGCGAAAGCGACCATACCAACACGAACAGCGCGGCGAAGAAAAGCGCGAGGGGAAGAGCCGGCAGCGATTCGGCGAGCGAAAGCGCGAACTCGCGCCACGACGCGAGCACGGCGTCGTGATCGGTCATCAGGAGATCGAGGTACTCGGAGAAGCCGGAAAGGTAGAATTCGCGCGCGGCGTAGGACAGCGTCTCGAACAGAAGCGTCGCGGAAACGAAGGTCGTGGCAAGCAGGGCTGCCGCGCGCGCCGCGGCGCCGCGGCGTTCGAGCTTGGCGATGTTCGCGAGGACGGCCTCATAGAGGCCGCGCGGCGCCGCGGCGCGTTCGAGTTCGGCCTCGTCAATGCCGGCGGTTGCGCGCTCCATAATGTTATTTATATACGCGGCTCCGTACCGTTTTGGTCCTTTTTGAGGGCGCTTCGCACGAGGGCGAGTGCGCGGCGATGGCGGCTCTTTACGGTGTTGAGCGGTTCTCCGAGCGCCCGCCCGATCTCGTCGAAGGTCATATCCTCGAAGTATTTCAGGAGCAGCACTTCGCGCGCGCGGAAAGGAAGCGCGGCGAGCGCCCGCTCAAGCGCTTCCTTGCTCTCCGCTTCGGCGAACAGGTCGTCCGGCTGCGGGGCGTCGTCGGGAAGCGTTTCAAGAAGCCGGTTGCCGCCGTCCTCGGTGTCGAATGCCGAGAAGGGGCTCGACCCTTTCCGGCTCTTTTTGCGCGCGAAATCGATAGCGGTATTCCTGAGAATGGCGAACATCCACGTGCGGAACGAGGCCGCTTCGCGGCGATAGCGCTTCAGGTTCCTCCACGCCTTGATGAACGCTTCTTGCGTTATGTCGTTCGCGTCATCGCCGCCTCCAAGCCGCAGGGCAAGATCGTAAGCCTGGTCGAGATAGCGCCCGACGAGCGCGGGGAACGCGGAGCCGTCGCCCTTCAGATGGGCCTCAATGAGTTCTTCGTCGGTCGGCTGCATAGGATGCATCATATACCTCTTGCGTGCGGAAAAGAAAAAGCCGTACGCATACGCACGGCATTTTGATGGAACCATCACCAATCCGGCTCGAACGAATCCTGTTCGGCGGCGGAGCGCGCGACGTCCGCCTCTGCCGGATCGGAAGGGACCGACTCGGAGACGAACCATCGCTTGAAGAAGCCGAACAGGATGGCGAGCGCCCCGAGGGCGAACAAGACGGCGGTCGCTTCGAGCGCGGGAAGGGGATACGGCCCTTCTGCGGCGCCGAGCATCGTCTCGACGATCGCGGCTATCAGGAATCCGCCGGAAAGAAAGATGACTCCAACGACGATCCACATCGTTCCGCAGGATTCCCGGCGCCGGTCTTCCCATACGCGCTCAGGGCGGCACGATTCCCCGTGCTCATCCATAGCGAGCCCTCCTATAGTTAGCTGGCAGCGTTTCAAAAAATACCGCTTCTGCATAAACGGTACGATATCTCGGCGGAGAGTCAAGAAACCCGCGCTAAAAGAAAAAGGCCGACACTCGGGGCGTCGGCCGGTTTGCCGCTCACGCTAGGTGGGATGATGCTGCCGAACGGTCGTGCGGGCGGTCTCTTGCCCCGCGGGCTTTTTCGGGCGGACGGGCTTCTCGACCTCGCGGATCTCGATGCCGAGTTCCGCGCCGTGGAGAAGTACAAGCTCGCCTATGGCCTCGCTCGGTTCCTTGCCGTGGGCGGCCAGCTCGGTGCCGAGCCCTATCGAGGCCAGGAATCCCATACCGTGCGGCCGGATGACGATCGTCTTGCGGCCGCTTTCGTCGTTTGTTTCCATCGGAACCTCCTCTGGTGCAAAAGTCTCGCTAATTTCTTTTTTTACAATACTATATTTTTATAAAAAAGCAACTTATCCGAAGGAGTACACTAGTAGGTATGGAACCTCTCGCTTCACGGCTGCGCCCGCATACGCTCGACGGTTTCGTCGGCCAGGGACACCTGGTCGGTCCCGGCAAGCCGCTCCGCGAGGCGGTCGAAGGCAAGCACCTCTTTTCGTTCATCCTGTGGGGGCCGCCCGGCTCCGGCAAAACGACGCTCGCGAGAATTTACGCGAACGCGCTCGGCGCGGAGTTCCACGAACTTTCCGCCGTCGACGCGGGCAAGGAAGAGATCCGCGCCATCTTGGGCAAGAAAGGCCAGCTGCCGCTCGGCAAACCGAAAGTCCTGTTCGTCGACGAGATACATCGCTTCAATAAAGCGCAGCAGGATTTTCTCCTGCCGTTCGTCGAGCGAGGAGATCTTACGCTCATTGGCGCGACGACCGAGAATCCCTCGTTCGAGGTCATCTCGGCGCTCCTGTCGCGCTGCCGCGTGTTCGTCCTCAATGAGCTTGCGGAGAAGGAGATGGAGGCGATCATCGAGCGCGCGTCGAAGGAGCTCAAGATGAAGGTGCCGAAGGCCGCTCGCGATTGGCTTGTCGCGGTCGCGGGAGGCGACGCGCGCCAGGCCATCACGATCCTCGAGAACGCTCGCAAGCTCTACGGCGCAGCGACCCTCGATGCGCTCAAGGAGACCGTCCAGTCGAAGCATTTGCGCTACGATAAGAAAGGGGAGGAGCACTACAACACCATTTCCGCGTTCATCAAAAGTATGCGCGCGGGCCAGCCCGATGCCGCGCTCTACTATCTGGCGCGGATGGTCGAGAGCGGCGAAGACCCGGTCTTCATCGCGAGGCGGATGGTCGTGTTTGCGAGCGAAGATGTCGGTCTTGCGCAGCCGACGGCGCTCGTCGTCGCGAACGCGGTTTTCCGCGCATGCGAAACGATCGGCTATCCGGAATGCGCCATCAATTTGGCGCACGGCACGGCATACCTCGCGGAGTGCAAGAAAAGCCGGAAATCGTACAACGCCTACCTCGAAGCCCTCGCCGACGTAGAGGAGCACGGCAGCCTGCCCATTCCGCTTAAGGTGCGCAACGCGCCGACGAAGCTTATGAAAGAACTCGGGTATCATGAGGGCTACGAGTTCTACGACAAGGAGAGTTATCTGCCGGACAAGCTCAAAAAGAAAAAATATCTAAAATAAAATAATGCCCCATATCCACGAACACATAGATTCGACGGTCAGCGTCTATATCGTGCACGGCGATAGGGTGCTCTTGCGCAAGCACGACAAGTACGGCTTTTGGCTCGGCGTCGGCGGACATATTGAGCTCAACGAAGATCCAAACGAAGCCGCCGTGCGCGAGGTGAAGGAAGAGGTCGGTCTCGATGTGGTGCTTTGGGACGGCAATCGGCATCTTGCGCAAACGGACACTCCGCACCGGGAACTCATTCCACCCGTCTCGCTCAACCGCCACCACGTCTCGCCGACGCACGAGCACGTCGATATGATCTACTTCGCTTCCTCGGCGACCGACCGAGTCGTGCCCGAAAATCCCGACGACGAGTGGTGTTGGGCCGCTTCCGAAGAACTGCGCGAACTCGAGCTTCTTCCCGATGTCCGCTTCTACGCCGGGCTCGCGCTCCGGACCATCTCGGGTCTGCGGTAAAATGTACGGCATATGTTGCGAGCGTTCACGCACCGGCTGCCGCAGGCATTCGCGGCGTGCTATGCCAGAGGACGATTCCTTTGGCATTTACTCGCCATACTCGTTACCTTTTTACTTGTCTCATCGGGCTTCGATTGGTGGTTTTTCGAACACACGAGAAGCGCCGCGCTGTATCCGCTCATTATGCTTGCGGGCATAGGGGGATTTTTCATTCCCGTTTTCGCATCGGTCGGGCTCTATATCGCGGGTGAATGGCGGCACAAGGAGAAAGATCTTCTTGTGCGTGCGGGGACGGCCGTCGCCCAAGCATCCATCGTCGCGCTCGTCATAACGTCGATCTACAAAGTTTTCACCGGCAGGACGCAGCCCGAATTCCTGACCGATTTTTCTGCCACTGATATGAGCCATGCTTTCCACCTCGGATTTTTTCAGAACGGAGTGTTCTGGGGATGGCCGTCGTCCCACGCTGCGGTCGCAGTTGCGGGAGCCGTGGCGCTTTCTCTCGTGTGGCGCAGCGCTCCTGTCCGCGCGGCGGCCGCCGTATGGGCTGCCGTCGTTTCGGCCGGCGCTGCAGTCGGGTTCCATTGGTTCTCCGACGTTCTCGCCGGCATCATCATAGGAGCCGTCGCGGGGATAGCTGCGGGTGAGAGAGCGGCGGCACGCCAACCCTGAACCGCCATGACCGAGAGATCATTCGAAACGATCGTTGCCGAGGAGTTTCCCCGCGCCATACCGGAAAAATTCCGGCCGCTCATCCGCAACGTCGCTTTCCTTGTCGAGGACGAACCGTCGCCTGAAATGCGCGAGGAAGAAGGCCTGCGCGACGACGAGACGCTTCTCGGCCACTACCGCGGCGTCCCGGCGACGGCGCGGGGCGATCTCTATGGCATCGGGGCGACGCTACCCGATGCCATTATTCTCTACAAACTTCCCATTGAAGATGAAGCGGAATATCTCTCCCGAGAGAATAAAGCCTCCTTCGAGGAAAACGTGCGAAAGGTCGTTCGCGAAACGATCTGGCACGAGGTCGCGCATCATTTCGGTATGGATGAAGACGAAGTGCGCCGCCGCGAGGACGAACGCGATTTACAGTGAAGCGGCTCTTGCGTATACTCGAAACTATGGACCAGAAGCCCAAACTCGCCCCATACTATTTGCTCGCGGTCGCGCTTATCGGCATCGCGGATTCTTTTTATCTCGCGCATGCGAGCTACACCGGCTCGTCGATATCGTGTGCGCTCCTTGAGGGGTGCAATACGGTCGCGAGAAGCTCTTTCTCGCGCATATTCGGCACGCCGCTCTCATACTTCGGTCTCATCTACTACCTTTATATGGCGGGGCTCGCGGCCTTTCTCGCCTACGATCCCGACTCGCGCGGACAGCGCCTCGGGGCGCTCGTGTATGCCGCGATCGGCGTCATCTTTTCGATCTATTCGTTCTATGTGCAAGCCTTTCTCATCAAGGCCTTCTGTATCTACTGCCTCACGTCCGACGTGCTCACGGTAATACTTCTCGGCCTTGCCTATTGGCACTTCCGTTCGCCTCGGGCGATGCGGGAAGGTCTCCAAGAACGCGGTCAATAGCGCGGGGCGCTCATCACGCGGTAGAGTTTGAAGAGGACGTAGAAAAAGACGAAGACGAAGATCGGATAAAAGAACGCGACGCTGCCGACGGCGAAACGCACGACCGTCAGAAGATAAAAATAGAGGGTCCAGAACACGGCGAGAATCCAACCGGTAGCTTGGCCGAGGATTCCTCCCGATGCGGGCGTCGAAGTGCTCGCGGTCTCGGCCCCGAGCACCATCCCGGGAAGCCTCGGTTTCGCCTGCGCCAGCTGCGCGTCGAGAAATGACGCGGCGGCGCTGCGCGCGTTGTCGAGCGCTATGAGAACCGGCCGCGCGACGGCGCCCGTTTGGGGAGAAACGCTCGCGATGCTCTCCTCGAGCCCGGTCGAGGGTTCGACAAGGAGCGAGGCGTTGAGCACGGCGGCCGTTTGCGCCGCGGGTTTGGGAGATATCGTGAAGTCGGCGGTTTCCGTCGCGAGCGTTTCTCCCGCGGCGTTCTCGAGAGCCGCGGTTATCGTGTGAGCGCCGGCTCCGGGCTGCCAGGAGATCGATACGAGGCGCGCTTCGCCGGAAGAGAGGGAGAGGGAAACGCTGCCGATCTCCCGCGCGGCGTCTTTGAATGCGACCACTCCCTGAAAAGCGCTTCCCGAAGGGTTGGAGACGCTCGCGTAAAGGAGCACGTCTTCTCCTTCGGTCGCGCCGGAGCGGGAGAGAAATATCGATTGCGTCGCGAATCCGGCCGCGCTCGCGTTCGCCGAAGCGGCGTACGGAGCGCCGGCGAGGATAAGCAGCGTGCCGAGGGCGAGGAGGTGCCTTTTCATAGCGCGGTGCTTTCAGTATATACCCGCTCTGCGGCCGCGGCGCTGCGTTTTTCCACGGCTGGCGCGGAGGGGTATATACACCTCTTTTACTGGATGGTATAATAATTTTGTATGCCAGAAACCTCGGAACGTCCGCGGGGCTTCGGAGCGCGATTGCACCGCCTCGTCGTCCCGTCCCGGCACAATGCGTATCATCCGCATCTCATCGGCCACGAGGGACTTGCCGCGATATTCGCCATAGTTCTCGTCGTCGAGGGGTTGTGGGCCGTCGCCGCGTTCGTTGAACGCTCCGGCGCGCAATTCCTCGCGGCGGTCGAACCGGCCGCCGTGCTTGCGCTCACGAACAGCGAGCGCGCGCAGAGCGATATCGCTCCGCTTGCCGACAATGCGAAGCTCGACGCCGCTGCTCAGGCCAAGGCCGACGATATGGCCGCGAAGGGATATTTCTCGCACGTGAGCCCCGACGGGACGGAACCCTGGGCGTGGATCTCGCAGGCCGGGTATCGGTATTCGTATGCCGGAGAGAATCTCGCCGTCCGCTTCAGCGAATCGGGCGACGTCGTGAACGCCTGGATGGCCTCGCCCGCGCATCGCGCAAATCTTCTGAAGCCGGAATACCGCGATGAGGGCGTCGGCGTGGCGCAGGGGACCTACCAAGGAACTGCCGCGACTTTTGTCGTCCAATTTTTCGGGGCGCCTGAAGAGGCGGCCGCCGCGGCAGCTGTTCCGCAGCAGCATCTCGCGGCGGCTCCGGCCGCGTCGTCGGCGAAGGCCGCGCCGGCGGGCGCTGTCGAAGGCGCGAGCACGGTCGCTCCGGCGAATAGCCTCAAACCGGGAGACACGTCATTCGCGCGCCGCGTCGTCGAGACGCTCGCGGTCTACCGGGAAGCGGCATTCTGGTTCTTCTTCGCGCTCGCGATACTTTTGGTCATTGCCATCGCCCACACGCTCGCGGCGCATACGCGGGCCCAGCGGCAGCCGCGGCACCGCCTCCTTATGGGCGCTCTCGCGATGTGCTTCTTCTCTATCGCGTGCGCCACGCTCGATCTCAACGCGCCAGCGTTCACGGCGACATCGCGCGAGTCGGCGGCGAGCGTCGAACTCGGGGCAGGCGGCCCTCCCGTGTCGCTCCAGGTAATGATCGCCACGTCGACCGCGCGCTGATCCGCTCGGGACCGCGGCCGCCTGTGGAGAGAAGGGTTGCGCCGCGCGCGCCCGGCGGTACCATAAATCCATATGACACGAACATCTTTGCAGACCGGCATCGCCGTCGCGGCGGCCCTCGCCGTTATCGTTCTTTTCTTCTTTGTTACGAGAATACCGGCAGCACCGTCCCCGAGCGGACAAGAGGGGGCGCCCGGAGCCGCGGTCGTCGTTCAAGATCTCAAGGTCGGCGCCGGTCCCGAGGCGTTGCCCGGCACGACGGTCACGGTCAACTATGTCGGCAAGCTGCAGAACGGCACCATCTTCGACCAGTCGGCGGGCCGAGGACCGTTCCAGTTCATTCTCGGCGCGGGCCAGGTCATTCCCGGATGGGAACAGGGTATCCAGGGTATGAAGGTCGGCGGCGAACGCGTTCTCGTCATCCCGCCGTCTTTGGCCTATGGCGCGCAGCAGATGGGGCCTATCCCGCCCAACTCGACGCTTATCTTCGACGTGCAGCTCGTCGGCGTTTCCTCGTCGACTCCCTCGAAGTAGCGCATTGGAGAATGCTCCCCGGTTTTCGCGAAAGCGAAAGCCGGGGAGCATCGCGTCTGCTATAGTGGTGGTGCAATGACAAAACGCCCGATCTCGTTTTCTCTCGAAAAAGAATCCCCCGGTTCCTTGGCGCGGGCCGGCGTGCTCAGAACGCCGCACGGAGACATCAAAACTCCGGCGTTCATCGCCGTCGCGACGAAAGCCGACGTGAAGGGCGTGCCGTCCGCGGCCTATGAGGAGCTCGGCATCCAGAGCGTCATCGCCAATACTTATCACCTGTATCTCTCTCCCGGCCCCGACCTCATCGAGCGCGCGGGCGGCGTCGGGGCGTTTATGAACTTCAGGGGCCCTACAATGACTGACTCGGGCGGCTTCCAGGTCTTCTCGCTCGGCGTCGGTTTCGGGAAGAAATTATCGAAGTTTCTGCCGGAAGAAGCTTCTTCGGACGAGGGCGTTTCCGTCTATAGCAAGGAGCTCGCGACGGCTCACGGCAAGCTCGCCATCGTCGACGACGACGGCGTCTCCTTCACATCGCACCTCGACGGTTCGCTCCACCGCTTCACGCCGGAGCGCTCAATCGAGATCCAGCACAAGCTCGGCGCGGATATCATTTTCGTATTCGACGAATGCACCTCGCCTGCGGCGGAGCGCGAATACCAAAAAGAAGCGATGGACCGAACGCATCGCTGGGCTAAGAGGAGCCTCGCCGCGCACCGGCACGCTACGGCGAAAAATGCCGCGCAAGGTATCTAAGGCATCGTGCAGGGAGGGCGTTTCGCGGATCTCCGGCTTGAGAGCGCGCGGACGCTCGCCGGAATGGATTTCGACGGCTACGGCATCGGCGGCTCGTTCAGCAAAGACGACATTCTCGGCATTTTGGATGGCGTGAATCGCGTTCTTCCGGCAAACAAGCCGCGGCATCTTCTCGGTATCGGCGAGCCGGAAGATATCTTCATCGGCGTCGCTGCGGGAGTAGACACATTCGACTGCGTTCTGCCGACGCGCAACGGCCGCACCGGCGGCATCTACACGAAGCGGGGCAAGATACAGATACCGAACGCGGAATATCGCGAGGACTGGGGACCGCTCGACGAGGGATGCGGATGTCCGACCTGCCAAAACTACACGCGGGCGTACGTCCATCACTTGTTCCGAACGGGGGAGATGCTGGGTCCTATGCTTGCCAGCGCGCACAATGTTTACTTCCTGACGCATCTTGTCGAAAATATTCGCGCCTCGATTCTCGACGGGACATTCGAAAACTACCGAGAAGAGTTTATGAGCGCCTACGGCAAAAAATAAAAACACCGCCACGTACCGTGGCAGTGTTCAGGGTCTTACACTCGAAGTCGGTGGCGCCGTGAGTGGCCGACTAACCGTTGAGCAGTAGGGAGACGACGTCCACGTCGAGCTGCTCGACGACGCCGTCAACGACCGCATGATATCCCGGCGGCATCCGAACCTTCTCCCCGCTCTTGGCCGTGAAGGTCCAGTTTCTCTTGTGGAATAAGAGTTCGAGCTCCTTTTGGCGGGCAAATTCCTTCACCAGGTCGTCAGTCTTCATCAGGGAGGCAAGTTTCCCCCATACCGAGGTTTCGGGATCCGCGACCTTTTCGTTTACTCGGATTGCGCGAATGACCAGCTTCTCTCCTGCTTTGGCGCGGCACGCCTCTATAACGATCATGATTTCGCCCCTTCTTTCATATTGAGTTTTGATAAACCGGGATTCGCGGGATTTGGTAGAACGGCTGGTCGCATAGTATAGTGGAAACCCAGTATGTCAAGCAGCTTCAAGCTCCATACCCCGTTTCCGCCATCGGGTGATCAGCCCAAGGCCATTGAAGCGCTCGTCGAGGGCGTGCGGGGCGGCGTGCGCGACCAGACGCTCCTCGGCGTGACAGGCTCGGGCAAGACCTTCACGGTGGCGAACGTCATCAATGAGATACAGAAGCCGACCCTGGTCATCGCGCACAACAAAACGCTCGCCGCGCAGCTCGCGCAGGAGTATCGCGAGTTCTTTCCCGAGAACGCTGTGCACTATTTCGTCTCATACTACGACTACTACCAGCCGGAGGCGTATATTCCGCACAGCGACACCTATATCGAAAAAGAGGCGATGATCAATGAGGAGATCGACCGTCTCCGGCACGCTTCGACCCAGGCCTTGCTCACGCGCCGCGACGTCATCATCGTCGCGTCGGTGTCGTGCATCTACGCCTTGGGAAGCCCCGAGGAATATCTCAAGGTACACCTCGAGCTCCGCCGCGGCGCGAAAAAAGACCGCGTCACGCTCGCGCGCGAGCTCGTCGATCTGCAGTACGAGCGCACCACCGCAGACCTTTCGCACGGCCAGTTCCGCGCGATCGGCAATGCCGTCGAGGTGATGCCGATGAGCGAAAAGGTGCTCTACCGCGTCGAGTTCGCCCCTTCGGCAAGCTCAGGGCAAGCGGGCGATGAGATCGCGCGCGTCCGCGTCATCGACGCCGTAACGCGCGCAGAGAGGGAGACGCCCGAATCGGTCTTCGTCTTTCCTGCCAAGCACTACGTGACGCCCGAGACGGAACGCGCGCGAGCCATACGCGACGTTCAAAATGAACTCAAGAAACAGGTAGCTCATTTCGAGCGCTCGGGAAAGCCGCTCGAGGCCGAGCGCATCAAGCGGCGCACCAATCACGACCTGGCACTCATCCGCGAGATCGGCTACTGCAACGGCATCGAGAACTACTCGCGGCACTTCGACGGCCGCAAGCCCGGGGAGCCGCCGTATACGCTTCTCGATTATTTCCCGCGCACGGCCGATGGCAAGCCCGACTTCCTCACGGTCATCGACGAGTCTCACGTGACGGTCCCGCAGATCGGCGGAATGTATGCGGGCGACCGCGCCCGCAAGGAAACGCTTATCGATTACGGTTTCCGCTTGCCTTCGGCCGTGGATAACCGCCCGCTCCAATTCGACGAATTCGAAGAGAGGACGGGCCAAACTATCTACACATCGGCGACGCCGGCCGCCTTCGAGAGGGAGCGGAGCGGCGCGCATATCGTGGAGCAGATCATCCGGCCAACCGGACTGCTCGACCCGGAAATAGACGTACGCAAGGTTACGGCCGCCGGAGAGTATCAG
>JAKALC010000066.1 GCA_021813335.1 bacterium
GAGCTGGGTTCAAACCGTCGTGAGACAGGTTGGTCTCCTATCTACTGCAGGCGTCGATTTTTGAGGAAGTTTGCTCCTAGTACGAGAGGACCGGAGTGAACCGACCGCTGGTGTGGCAGCTGTTCTACCAAGAGCAACGCTGCGTAGCTATGTCGGGCAGGGATAAGCGCTGAAAGCATCTAAGCGCGAAACCCGTTCCAAGATGAGAAATCATTAAGATCCGTGAGAGATGATCACGTTGATAGGCGTTAGGTGTACGCAGAGCAATCTGCTTAGCCGAGACGTACTAATGCATCGAATACACTCTTCTCCGGGAGAGAAGGTTGTTTTGAGCGCCGCAATAATCTGTCGTCCGTACATTGCTTTTACCGAAAGTATTTTGAGTCTCTTGTTCTGGTGACTCGACGCAGGGGCTACACCCGATCTCATTCCGAACTCGGAAGTTAAGACCTGTTGTGCCGATGGTACCCGCCTTAACCGGTTGGGAGAGTAGGTAGTCGCCAGAACAAGGAACTCAAACCTAATTTCGCCCCGCGCGCTTTGCGCGCGGGGCTTTTGCGCGCCGGGGCTCTACCCACGAGGGCTTATCCGCTATACACTAAAGCGATATGGCACTGTCCTGGAGCGCGAAGCGGAAGGCGTTGTATGGCGGTTCTGTCGCGGTCGTTCTCGCTGCCGTCCTCTTGTGGTTCGGCATAGGCCTCGTATCGAAGCCGGCGTCGTGCTTCGATGGCACGCAGAATCAAGGCGAGACCGGCGTCGACTGCGGCGGCCCGTGTTCGCGCATCTGTCCTGCCGACGCCCGCCCGCCTCTCGTGCTCTGGAGCCGCTCATTCGCGACGGGGCCCGGCATCTACACGGCAGCCGCCTATATCCAGAATCCGAACGCGGCGCAAGGCGGCGCGTCATACCGCGTGCCGTACGCCTTCCGCCTCTACGACGCGAACAACGTTCTTGTCGTCGAGCGCGACGGCGTCGCCGACCTTCCGCCGCAGCAGATAATACCGATCGTCGAGACGAACATATCGACCGGCAACCGCGCGGTCGCGAACGCCGACTTCGCGTTCTCGAGCGGTTCCATCGTCTGGACCAAGATGCCGCAGGGGGCCATGCCCGCGCTCCGCATCGAGGGGCAGCAGCTCTCTCAGGACGGCAGCACGCTCACGGCGAACCTCGTGAACACGAGCGACACGGCCGCCCGCAATGTCGCGGTCGCGGCGATCCTTTTCGACGCGAACGATAACGCTCAAGGCGCATCGAAGAGCACGATCGCGAACATTCCCGCAGGCGGAGCGCAAGAACTCGATTTTACCTGGACGCCCGGCGTTCCTAATATCGTGCGCGTCGTTCTCGTCCCGCTCCCCGAACTGCCTCCGCCGCCCTCGCGCTAGCTATGGGAGAGCGATTGGCTTCGTCGCAGACGCGGACCGACTGGATCATCCCCGGGTGCGCGCTCATCCTGTCCCTGCTCGGCCTCGTAACGATGGATTCGTTCGAGGGAGCGAACCCTTTCTTTACGCGGCAGCTCGTGTGGCTCGCGGTCTCGCTCGGCGTCTTTCTCCTCGCGCGCCGCGGCGACTGGCACTTTCTTCGGGGGAGCGGCGTCGCGGCATCGCTCTATGCGACCGCCGCCTTCCTCCTTCTCCTCCTCTTCGCCTTGGGGCACGCCATCAAGGGCGCTCAAAGCTGGTTCTCGTTCGGCTTCTTCGCTTTCGAGCCGGCCGAGCTTGCCAATCTGGCGCTCATCGTCGTTCTCGCGAAATATTTTTCGCGGCGGCATACGGAGATCGCGAATATCCGCCATATCCTCGTGTCGGGCGCATACGCCTTCATTATGTTCGTCGCGGTGGCGCTCCAGCCGGACTTGGGGGGCGCTATCATTATCTTCCTCATCTGGCTCGGTATGGTGCTCGTTTCGGGCATCTCCCGCGCGCACCTTTTTGCGGTCATATCGCTCGCCCTTGTGAGCTTCGCGGCGCTGTGGTTCGTCGGATTCCACGAGTACCAGCGGCAGCGCGTCCTCACGTTCCTCCATCCGCTGACCGACGTGCAGGGAGCCGGCTACAATGCGTTCCAGTCGACCATCGCCGTGGGCTCCGGCGAGCTTCTCGGCAAGGGCATCGGCTACGGCACGCAGTCGAAGCTTCGCTTCCTGCCGGAGTATCAAACCGACTTTATGTTCGCCGCGTTCGCCGAAGAGTGGGGGTTCGTCGGCGTTCTTTTCGTGTTCGCGCTCTTTGGAACGCTGTTCTGGCGTTTGCTCCTCGCGGCGCAGCGGGGAGCTACGAATTTCGAAATGCTCTTTACGCTCGGCATCCTGTTCTACCTCGCGGCGCACTTCGCGCTGCACGCGGGCATCAATATGGGGCTTCTGCCCGTCACGGGAACGACCATCCCTTTTATGAGCTACGGCGGCTCGCACCTCCTCATCGAGTTCCTCTCGCTCGGCATCGTCGCCGGGATGGGCGCCTATGCGAACGCGACGCATCGCGAGCAATTCTCGCAGGAATTTTCGGGCGGCTACGAGCGGTAGAGGGCGATAGTTTTTTCGAGCATCCGATCAAGTGAAAATTCACTCAAATCTTCGGCGTCAAGAATATCCGGAGTGCCGCCCGTGCGGCTTGCAGCGACGTAGAGGCCGGCCGCGCGGGCTTCGAGGAGTACGTAGGGCAGCCCCTCTTTGAGGGAGGGGAGGGAGAAGACATCGAATCCTTGTAGCGCTTCGCGCGCCGGAATGAAGCCGAAAAGTTTTACACGGTCTTGAAGGCCGTACTTTCGTATTTTCGATTCAAGCCGGGCGCGGTCCTCGCCTTCGCCGACGATCGCGACATACATTTCACGGTCGCGGCGCGCTTGTTCGATAAGGGCGATCTGATTCTTGTTGTGGGTAAGCTCTCCTATCGTGCCGGTGATCTTCGCGCCTGCTGGGAAGGCGCGCCGGATGATCTCTCCCGAGCCGAATTGCATCGGTGCGATGCCGTTATAAATGAGACGCATCTTGGCGGCGCAGAAGGGCAGCCGTCTGCCGCGCTCGAGTTCGCTCTTCGTTATGACGATGACGCGGTGCGCAAGAAGGGCCGTTATCCACGAACCGGCATAGGCGAATGCGCGCCAGAGAATAGGGCGGTCTTCCATAAACGGCCAGCCGTGGGAGGTGAAGATGATCTTGGGTACGCCGCATACTCGTCCGGCAAGCGCCCCGAGGCCGCCCGCCTTGGAAGAGTTGAGGTGTATGATATCCGGCCGTTCCCGGCGGAAAAGCCGGACGAGTTCGAAAAAAGCGCGCAGATCGCGTCCGATGAAGATGTCCCGCGCGAACGACGGTAGGAACAGGGTCCTCACGCCGCGCTCCCGCAGCCGCTCCACGAGCGCTCCCGCGGGAGCGCCTTTCATTCCCGTTCCGCCCGTGGCAACAGCCACGTCGAATTGCCCGGAGATCGATGTGGCAAGGTCGAAGACGTAGCGCTGGGCGCCGCCCCAATTTGATTTTGTTATTACGAAAATAATCTTTTTCATACAAAATCAAATTGGGTCGGTCCACCTGCGGCCTGTCTCGCTTCGCTCGACAACGGCCGCTGCCAAAGCACCGGACACAACGAGAAGC
>JAKALC010000067.1 GCA_021813335.1 bacterium
CGGCGACGAGAAAGCCGGTCGGCTCGTGCCGGTATTCGATGCCTTTGAAGTTCTCGCGCCAGATATCGAGTTCCGGGTGGGAAAACGGGACCGCGTCGACCCCGTACGTTTCCATCAGAGGATGGGCCGATCCTCGTGCGCGATGGATGTCGAACTCCTTCTTAAGGAGCGCGTCGACGGCACTGTTGAGGTTGAACGGAAATCCCGGAGGCCGAGCCGTACCGAGCTTGTTGTCGATATAGAAGCAACGCGGGCATTCGCGGAACAGCGCGATCTTCGAGCGGGAGAGGCGGAAACGCGGACCGCCGTAATTCCAGTCGGGCTTCCGGTTCGGCTTGTAGTAAGTGCTCATACCGTTAGGACTATTGTACGATGATTTTCAAAAAAGAGAGAGTCCGCACGGAAGCCCGCCCCTCGGGGCAAGCCCGAGGGGCGGGGCGCGGCCCTGGCGGCTACTGGCCCTGCGACAGGTTTTGTATGCCGTATTTTTTCTGGGCGGCCGATTCGACGTGCATAAGAAGCGAGAGGATGGCGACCGAGATGACGAGCGTCGCGAAGGCGATGAGATAAAGGCCGAATCCGCACGCCATACCGATGGCGGCCGAAACCCACACGCCCGCGGCCGTGGTGAGCTCGCCCGGATGCTCCCCTCCGCGGAACGCCGCGAGGCCGGCGCCGATGAAGCCGATGCCGACCACGACCGACGACGCTATCTGCACGGGGTTGATGCCCGCGAAGAACGACATCTCGTAGCTCGAGATAGTGCCCACGATGGTGAAGAGCGCCGAGCCGGTCGCGACAAGCGCGTAGGTGCGCATACCGGCGTGCTTTCCGGCGAGCGAGCGCTCGAGTCCGAGCAGTGCGCCGAAGAGCGCCGCAATGAAGATGCGGCATACCCCCGCCCATTCAAGAGGTACGAAGGAGCCGTGCGCGAGATATTGGATCATATGTTCGGCAGTATACCACCCTTATTCTTCCGCCCGTATCCTATTGGGCGGCGAACTGCGTCATCACTTGGTTGCCGCTCTGATCGAGGATGGGAGCGTTCGTCTTGATGGAGAACGTGTGGTCGGGCGTATCGGCGGTAAGGCCGACGAAGTAGGTCAGGTTCGGAAGCGTCGTGCGCAGAAGTTCGATAGTGCCCTCCGTGTGAGGAGGCGTGAAGCGCGCCGCGCCGAGCGCGTTGCCCACTTTGCCGTTGTTGTCTTCGTACACGACCGCCCATACCGGACCGTCGGCGGTTATCGACGAAACGGCGACGCTCGTGCCGGCGTTCTGCGGCGTCGGGACCTCCAGGGAGTCGTTCGTCATCGTGCCGGCTGGCGACGCGCTCGAGGGCGACGAAGCGGTCGACGAGGACGAAGAGTTGGCCGCCTGAGCCGGCGCCTTTTTCGACGCGCCGTCGATCGAAAGAGCGCCGTTGCCGTCCTGGGGCGCCGGCTGCGGACGCGAAGCGTGCGTGGAGAACCAGACCCAGGTGGCAAGGATTCCGACGATAAGGCCGATGACGAACATCGTGCGCGGCTTCATCGGCCTCTTTTCGCCGGAGGCGGATTTCGGCTGCGCGGTCAGAAGTTTTTGCCGCGGCGCGTTCTGCTGCGGCTGCGCCCATGACAGCGTCGGCTTCGGCTTTTCCTGTCCTCCCTGCGATGATCCGGTATTCTGGTTGTTCTGCATACGAAATGATCGATACTAATGAATACTCCTACACTATAAAACGAGGGGCTACGAAGGCGCAAACCATTGATTAGTGCGCTTTTTTGTATCGCTACTCGGGCAGAGCCGGAGGGGCCGAGACGCCGCTTATGTCGCAGAGTCCGCCCGACTCGACCAGGACTTCGGAGAGGCGGTTCCCGCGTACGCCGGCGCGCGCGAGGGCGTCTTCGTGTCGCGTCAGGTCGCGGCAGAGTACGACCTGATCGGTCATAAGAGAGGCCTTTTCTCCGCGCGAGAGGGTCGAGAGCGCCGTGATGGGGTAGACCTTCGCGGCTTCGATGCGGTCGTGAAGCGTCCGGCCCGCGGGATAATCCCACGAGAGCATCTCGAGCTTCTGGCATTCGGCGTACTCGATGGCGAGCGAGGTAAACTTGGTATTCGTCACGAGCATTCCGCGGATGAGGGGTACGCCGCCCGCCTCGCCTCCCGCGAGGCGGGCGGCGATATCCTCGACTCGCGCCTGTACGTACATCGCCACTTGGAGGTCCGTTTTGAATCCCGCCGTGTTATGGAACTTGGCTTCGACATAGATCTCTTCGCCGCGCCCCGAGAGTACGACATCGACTTCGTGTTCGACGCAGCGGCCGCGGATATGCCGGTCGGTCGATGCGTCGAATCCTTCCGCGCGGAAGATCTCCGCAAGATACGACTCGAACGGAAACCCTGACGGGCCGAACTCGAGCACGGCGCGCTTGAGCGAGTAGCGTGCGGCGGCGGTTCGGCGATGTTCGCGGAGAAGCGCGAACGCTCTCCGATAGACGTCGTGGGTGGTCGCTCCTTCGCGCGTCCCGCGGGCGACATCCTCGGCGATGTTTACCGCGGCATCAGAGGCGGCTCCGGAGCGTCGCAAGGAGGCCTCGAGCTTTTCTTTGCTGAACTCCTCGACAGTGCCGTCCGATTTGGTGATCTTCATTCTCTCAGTATACCCCGGCCTCAACGCACGCCGCCGATCTCCCCGCCGCCGAGGCAGCGTTCGCCTCGATAGGCGACGAGCGACTGGCCGACCGGAACGGCATTCGGAACGTCGAAACGCACGATGGCTCCTTCTTCCGTACGCTCGAGCAGCGCCGGCCGCAGCGTTTGCCGGTAGCGGAAGCGCGCCGTGATGCGGCCGTCGACGGCTTCTCCTATCCAATTCGCGGCGCGGAGCGAGAGGATCGTTCCCTGCCCGCTTTCATTCTCGTGAGGCAATGCCGCCTGCGGGGAAACGGTTATCGTGTTTCGTTCGATATCTTTCGCCACGACGTAGCGCGGCTCCTGGTCGGCGGATTGCACGGAAATAGTGAAGCCGTGCCGCTCGCCTATGGTATAGAGGATGGCGCCGCGATGCCGCCCGATGACGGCCCCCGCTTCGTCAAGGACGTCGCCGGAAGAGGGCCCAAGCTCTTTTATAAGGGCTTCCTCAAGGGAGATAGCGCCGAGGAAACAGAGGCCTTGGCTGTCCTTGCGTTCCGCGTTCGGCAGGCCGAACGCGCGCGCGAGCTTGCGGACTTCCGGCTTATGCAGTCCTCCTACGGGAAAGACGGTATTGGCGAGCGTTCTCTCCGGCACGGCCCACAAAAAATAACTCTGGTCTTTGTGCGGATCGACGCCCATAAGAAGATGCGTCTCTCCCGCCCGCGTCTTTTCGAGGCGGGCGTAATGTCCCGTCGCGAAGAGGTCGGCCCCGCGCGAGCGCGCGAAGTCGTAGAGGAGTCCGAATTTTATCTCGCGATTGCAGAGGGCGTCGGGATTGGGCGTCTCTCCCCGGCGGTAACTCTCAAGCGCGTGGGAAAATATCTTGTCGCGGTATTCGCGGGAAAGGTCGATGTCCAAAAACGGGATGCGCAGATGCGCCGCGACGCGCAGGGCGTCGCGGCGGTCGGCTG
>JAKALC010000068.1 GCA_021813335.1 bacterium
CCTCGTCCTCTACTACAAGCCCGACGCCGCGAACGCGCACACCTCCCTCGAGCGCATCGTCGGCGAGATCCTCTACGGCGATCTCGTTCGGGGCGTGCACGCGTGGTCGAGCGAGTTCTTCGTCGCGTCGCCTTCGCCGCCGACCACCTGATAGTCGAGCTGGACCTCGGAGATGGGGATGGGGATATACTTGCGCGCCTCGAGCGGCATAACTTGGTCGAGCTTATTCTCGACCGCGGCGGGAAGCTTGATGACCGACACGAGGCTCGAGGTATACGGAATGGCGAGACTCGCGTCCGAGGTCGTGGCATTGGCCTCCTTGAGCAGGTCTTTGAGCGCCTCGACGACTTTCTCGACGGGGAGCTGCGTCGAGCGGCCTATCTCGACGTTGCCGTAGGGGCCCAAAGCTATCGCGCCGTAGGTCTCGAGGATCGCGCGCCCCTTTTCGCGCCGGAGCTGGACGATCTTTATCGACGAAGAGCCGATATCGATGCCGAGCACGCTGTGCGTTTCCTTGGCGAACCATTTTGAAAGAGAGAAGGCCATAGAGCGACGTGGTCGAGCGTTTACCGGAAGCCGAGAAACGAGGCGGGTCCTCGCGGAGAAAGCTGCGTCCTGCCTGACATCTTGTATAGTATATCACTATGCCATTGCGCTCCCTATTCGATCATCTGCGCATCGCGGCGCTTCTCGACGCCATCATTCCGCCGCGCAGGAGCGATACTATCGTGCGCGGCTTGTCGGAAGAAAGCCTCGCTCGCCTCGCGGCGAGCGTGCGGAGAGCGGCCGACGCCGAGTTCGCGTACCTCCTCCCCTACCGCGACCCTGGCGTCCGCGCGCTCGTGTGGGAACTCAAGTACCGGCGGAATCCGCGCGCCGCGGCACTCGGAGGCGCCGTGTGCGCCGAGGAGATGCTCGGTATCGCGTCCGAGGCGCTTTCGCGGCCGGTCGTCATCCCCGTTCCTATGCACAAGGCGCGGCGGCGCGGGCGCGGGCACAACCAGACCGAGACGCTCTGCGCCTCGGCGCTCGGGCGCTCCAAGGGTTCGCTCGCGTATGCGCCGCACGCGCTCGAGCGCGTGCGGCGCACGCCCCCGCAGCAAGGGCTCCCCCGCACGAAGCGGCTCAAGAACGTCCAGGGATCGATGCACGCTCCCGCGCCCGAGATCGTACGTGGAAAGATCTGCATCGTCGTCGACGACGTCGCAACGACCGGCGCCACTTTGCGCGAAGCCCGCCGCGCTTTGCGCGCGGCGGGCGCCGGAGCGGTCTATTGCATCGCGCTCGCGGGCTAGCGCCCGGACGGAGAACACTTTACGCTTCCCGCTTTCTGAGCGCTGCGAAGGAGAGCGCGAAGATCATCAGGTAGAAAACAAAGCCGTAGACGCACGACGGGAGGATGAGCGCATACTGGCGCCCTTCCGCGAGCCACAAGACGACGTCTCCCGCGACGAAGCTGCCCGAGAAGATGGAGCCGGTGAACGAGATGAGGGCGAGATACGCCGCACCGCGGCGGAAAGCGTCGCCGCGGATGCGCGCAGCGAGGGCGACGAGGAAGAGCGCGAGAAAGAGTGCGAAGCCGTACCAGCACGCGGGGTAGCCCAAGAAGAAGGGGCACGGCTCATTGAGCGCGCACGATCCCGTGAGCGCCCGATAGACGCTCAAGTAGCCGGCGAAGAGCGTCCCGCCCAAGGAAAGGACGAGCGTCGTCGTGAGGTATGCTTTATATGACATATAGAGTAGTATACGCCCGGTTTCCGATACGCTATGAAGATACGCAATCGCGCCGCCCAACCTCCAAAAAAGAAGTGCCCCTCGCCCGAGGCGCGGTCTGCCGCGCGCAGGGAGGGCCCCGCCTTCCCGATGCGCATCAACCGGTACCTTGCCGAGCGCGGCTTTGCGACGCGGCGGGCGGCCGACGAGCTCATTGTACAGGGCCGGGTTTCCATCAACGGGCGCCGCGCCGCGCTCGGCGACAAGGTGGAAGAGTCTGACACGGTCGACGTGCGCGGCGCGGCGCTCGCGTCGAAGAACTTCGTGTACGCCGCCTACCACAAGCCGCAGGGCGTCATCACGCACTCGCCGCAGGAGGGCGAGCGCGACATCCGCGAGGCGCTCGCGAATGCGCGCGAGCTCCGCGGAACGTTTCCCGTAGGGCGGCTCGACAAGGCGTCGCACGGACTTATCCTTCTTACGAACGACGGCCGCGTGACCGATCGCCTGCTCAATCCGGCCTTCGATCATGAAAAAGAATATGAGGTGACGACCCAGGAGCCCCTGCGCCCGAGCTTCAAAGAGCGTATGGAGGCGGGCGTCGACATCGGCGGCTACGTGACGAGGCGCTGCAAGGTGCAGATTCTCGGCGGCACGACGTTCCGCGTCACGCTCGGCGAAGGAAAGAAGCACCAGGTGCGCCGTATGGTCTCGGCCCTCCACAACACCGTCGTCGATCTCAAGCGCGTACGCATCCTCAATCTGGAGCTCGGTTCCCTCCCCGAAGGCCAGTACCGCATCCTCGCGGGCAAAGAACTCTCGGTTTTCCTCCAGAAACTCGGACTTGCGGAGGGCGTCTAGGCCGCATTGACACCGGGAGGGTCCCCGGTATTGTTGCTGCAGATCCGCTCTATGTCACATCGCGTTCAACCGTGAAAGAAGGAGGACCCAATGACGCTCACCCGTCTCGACCCCGACGCTCTCAAGAAGCTCGAGGAGCATCTGCTGAAACCGTACCGCGCGATCGGCCTTGTCCCGTTCGTCTCCATCGACGGCGCAGGACGCCTGCTCCGGCTTGTGCCGGAGCGCGGCGGGACTCCGATCGGTTCCGAATTCGTTGCTGTCGAGTCCCTCCCGGTGCTCGATATCGCGACGGCGGGGATTCCGATCGATAATGCGCAGTCAATCCTGCGAGGAGAGGCGTATGCGTTCCTCAGCGACAAGAAATTCACGATCACGCCGAACTTCGACGTTATGGCCGCGATGGCGACGATGCCGATGCTCAAACAGTACGCCGAGCTTTGCGCTATGAGCGTGAGTATGCGCTTGCGTATGGGAACCGAGTCCGGCCGCGCGGCCGATCCCGAACAGGAATTTCGGCGGAAGATGGCGGAGATCCGGCCCCTCTCCTTTACCATCACGGCCGAAGGCGACGAAGTCCCCGGGCTCGATCTTTCCCGGCCAGTCGCAGGATTTCCGACCGTCATCGCGTCGTTCGTCCTGCCGAAGGGCCCCTCGGGGCACAGCCGCGTCGTGCCGGCGTTCGCCGCCGCGCTCGAGTTCTACCGGAACTTGTCGGAGCATCGGAAGCTCAAGAGCGACCGCGAGAAGTACCTCGAGGCCGAGAGCGGCAAGTGGTGGTTCCGCCTCTTCAACAAGAAGGCGCAATTCGCGGAAAGGCTCGAGCGCAGCGCTGCGGCGCTCGAGCGCTCGCGCGCGGAAGCGGAAGGAGCCATTGCCGAGCTTTAGTCACCCGAGACCCCGGCGCGTCCAA
>JAKALC010000005.1 GCA_021813335.1 bacterium
TCCGGCTTCAGTATCGAACGCTTCCCATATCGCAGCGGTCCCGCAGCCTGCCCACGCTACCCCCGGCCGCTCCGGGGCAGGCGAAACGGTCGGTCGCAACGACCCGTGCCCGTGCGGAGCGATAAATCCAACGACGGGAAAATGCTACAAATACAAACAATGCGGACTTATCAACGCATCGCATCACCGCGCGAGGTAGCGTAGTCCCGCCGCGCTTTTGCAGCGTATTAAATAGAAATACAAATGAAAAACAGAATCATATCAAATACGTTTTGCGAGGCGCGGGCGCGGATAGCGCATTCCTTGTCGCGCGAAGCGCCGAGCCCCTACAGCCGCTTGCAAAAGTGCGGCTGGGACGGCTCCGGAAAGAAATACAAGAAGTGCCATGGAGCCTAATATACTCAATGGGCACCCGTCGGCGGGAGGCATCGTGGTGGGAGAGGATGGGCGCATAGCGCTCGTGCATCAACACGGCGATTCGTGGTCGTTCCCGAAGGGCCATATCGAAGACGGAGAGACGGATCTTGAGGCTGCGCGTCGAGAGATCTACGAGGAAACGGGGCTGACCGACCTCGCGCTCGTCCGCAAGCTCGGCTCCTACGAGCGTTACTCGATAGGGAAGGGAGGCATCGGGGAAGACCTGTCGCACGGGCTGCGGGAGCGCATCTTCTTTCTTTTTCATACGCGGGAGACCACGCTTTCTCCGACAGAGAAGAACGGCGAGACTACGGAAGCGCGCTTCGTGACGCCCGATGAGGCGGCGGCGCTCTTGACGCATCCGAAGGATCGCGAGTTTTTCGAGTCGGTTCGCGCTACAATAAGCCGATGACCGCACCCGCGCTCATACCAGCCGCATTTCTCGCCGGCCTCCTTATGTTTCTGGCCCCCTGCACTTTGCCGCTCGTGCCGGCGTATCTTGCGTTCATCGCCGGCGTGCCGGAGGAAGCGGCCGCGGATGCCGCGCACCGCGGCATCCGCGGCCGCATCGCGAAAAACGCGCTCGCGTTCGTCATCGGGTTCTCGCTCGTCTTCATCGTGCTCGGCGTTTCCGCGGCCTCCGTCGGCGAACTCCTCGGCCCGTGGCGGCCGCTCCTCGCCCGCGCCGCCGGCGCCTTCCTCATCGTTTTCGGGGCGCTGATGCTCGGCGTATTCGATATCCCGCTCCTCTCCGGGGAGTGGCGCGTCCGTATGCCGAGGGCGCTCGTGCCGGGCCGGGAGGCGAGTTCGTTCCTCATCGGCGTTCTCTTCGCGCTCGGCTGGAGCCCGTGCATCGGCCCCATTTTGGGTTCGATCCTTCTTTTGGCGTCCGCTTCGGCGACCGTGGGGCAAGGCGCATTTCTTCTCGCCGTGTTTTCGCTCGGCCTCTCGCTGCCCTTCCTCCTTGTGGCGCTTCTCATCGACCGCTCGTTCCGCTTCGCCGCCCGCTTCGCCCGTTTTTCGGAAAAGCTTCAGCTCATAGGCGGCGCCGTGCTCATCGTGCTCGGCATCCTGATGCTTCTCGGCTCGATGGGCTATCTCGTCGAGTGGGGATACCGGCTCTTCGACTCGTTCGGCTACGCGAGACTCCTCAACTATCTATAAAAATAAAACGCGCCCGGCATTCTGAGGTCCGACCTCAGAATGGCCTCGCTTGGGCGGAGGTTTGGTGTATAGTACAAGCACTATGCTGAGTCTCATTTTGAAAGGCGTCATCAAGCTCACGCTCGTCGCGCTCGCGCTCCTCGCCATAGCGAGCTATGTTCCGGGAATCTCGATCTCGAGCACGTACACGGCCTTCGTCGTCGCCGTGCTCTGGGGCGTCGTCTCTCTTCTTCTGAAGCCCGCCCTCTCCATCCTTACGCTCCCTATCAATATCCTGACGCTCGGGCTCTTCTCGCTCGTCGTGAACGCCCTTCTCTTCTGGCTTCTCGCGTCGTTCGTCGCGGGCTTTACGGTCGCCGGCTTCGTTCCGGCCCTCATCGGCTCGCTGCTTTTGTCGGCGGTGATCTGGGTTCTCCACCGGGCGTTTTGACTGCCTGAAAGTCCGTCAGGTAGCCGCACCGATATCTTATTTCCCAAAAACTAAAACACTACCATATATGGTAGTGTTTTAGTTTTTGGGGCCCGGGAATAGGAGAAAGTGCAATGGGTATCGTTTTTGAGTCTAACGAGCATGCTCTTTGCGTAGCGTTTTTTAAAATCACGCCTGCCGAACTCCTCCTCCATTGCGCGGATAGCTTGTTCATAACCGGGCACCTGGTCTTTGAGCCAGTGCCGCACTCGCTCGATGGTCCCGTAACCAACCCCGGTTTTCTTGCGTATCGAGTCGCGCGTCTCTCCTCGCAGCAATAGTCGCGCGACCATAACGCGCCGCCCGAGCATTACGCGCTCGCTTTCGGTCAGAAGGTCGCGCAAAAATAGTTTCATAGCGTCTCTTCCTTGTACCGAAGCCGCAGCGGTATACAGCGAGTCGAGCGTCTTGATGCGCTCCTGTTCCGTCAACTCCCTCATCCTCCTCTTCATACGAAAATACTACCATATATGGTAGTGCGGGCATAAATGGACAAACTGCGAATATAAACCAATACATAAGAGATACTACCATATATGGTAGTAAGAGTGCGGGCGACCGAGATGCGCGGCGAGGGCGGATAGGTAAAATCCGACATCCGCCGATCCGCAGAAAACACTACCATATATGGTAGTGTGGGAATCGATCGGAATATTTGCTATTGTATCCGTGTATGGCGTTTGTCGATGAATTGACGATCACTGCGAAAGCCGGCGACGGCGGCAAGGGCGTCGTGCGCTGGCTGCATCTCAAGAGCCTCGAGTTCGGCGGACCGTCGGGCGGCAACGGAGGCGACGGAGGCGACGTGTACCTCCGCGCCGTCCGCGACATCAATCTTCTCTCGCGCTACCGGAGCGCGAACGAGTTCAACGCGGGAGACGGAGCACCGGGGGAAGGCCGCGGCAAGGACGGCAAGAGCGGAAGCGATCTGCATATCGATGTCCCGCGCGGTTCCATCGTGACCAATGAGTCGACGGGCGAAACCTACGAGCTCCTCCGGGAAGGCGAGACCGTGCTGGTCCTC
The DNA here is from genome assembly GCA_021813335.1 of bacterium. GTDB lineage: Bacteria > Patescibacteriota > Minisyncoccia > Phycocordibacterales > SBAW01 > JAKALC01. The sequence continues at coordinate 3,075 of JAKALC010000005.1, forward strand.
AAGGGTGGGCGCGGCGGCGCCGGCAACAAGGTCTTCAAGTCCTCGGTCAACCGCTCTCCCGAGCAGGCGTACCCCGGCGCCGAGGGAGAGGCGGCGCGCTTCCGCATCGAGCTGCGCCTCATCGCGGATGCCGGGCTCGTCGGGCTCCCGAACGCCGGCAAGACGACCCTTCTCAACGCGCTTACCGGCGCTTCGGCGAAGGTCGGCTCGTACGCCTTCACGACGCTCGAACCGAATCTCGGTATGCTTTATGAGTTCGTCCTGGCCGATATTCCCGGGCTCATCGAGGGGGCCTCGCAAGGGAAGGGGCTCGGCAGCAAGTTTCTGCGGCACGTATCCCGCACGGGCATCCTGATGCACTGCGTCTCCCTCGAGTCGGACGATATCGCCGCCGATTATCGGACGGTGAGGGGCGAGCTCGCGGAGTGGGGAGGGGGGCTCGAAAGTAAGCCGGAGATCGTCATTCTCACGAAATCTGATAGCCGAGATTCCCAAAAAATAGAGGAATTGCGCCGCGATTTCATCGCCGCCGCCCGGGTTCCCGAGAAAAAGGTGTTCACGGTATCCGTGCTCGACGACGCCTCACTCTCGGCCCTGAGCAAGACCCTTGTGGAGATATTGCGCGGCCATTCTAAGGTCCAACCTCAGAATTCTGAGGTCGGACCTTAGAAGGCTTTGTCCCATTCGCTCCGCTAGGATATAGTTGAGCGTATGTCAGAGGGCTACATTCCGACGATCGGGCTTGAGATCCACGCGGAGCTCAATACCCGCACCAAGATGTTCTGCGGCTGCAAGAACGATCCCGACGAGCCGCGCCCCAACACCAATATCTGCCCCGTGTGTATGGCGCATCCCGGAACGCTCCCCGTCATCAACAAGGAAGCCGTGCATAAGATACTCCTTGTCGGCGAGGCCTTGGGCGCGCGGCTTGCCGATCGCACGTACTTCGATCGCAAGAATTATTTTTATCCCGACATCCCGAAGGGGTACCAGATAAGCCAGTACAAAGACCCGCTCGTTTCGGGCGGCTCGCTCGCCGGCGTCGATATCACGCGCGTCCATCTCGAGGAGGACACCGCGCGCTCGCAGCATATCGGCAAGAAAAGCCTCATCGATTTCAACCGCGCCGGCGTCCCGCTTATGGAGCTCGTGACCGAGCCGTGCATTCATACGGCCGAGGTCGCCGGCGCTTTCGCGCGCGAGCTCCAGCTCCTGTTGTGGTACCTCGGCGCGGGGGAGGCGAATATGGAGAAAGGCGAGATGCGCGTCGAAGCGAACATCTCAGTTTCAAGGTCCGACCTTAAATCCGGATCCCCCAAGGTCGGACCTTTAGGCACGAAGGTCGAGGTGAAAAATCTCAACTCGTTCCGCTCCGTCGAGCGCGCTATCGCCTATGAAGTCAAGCGCCAAAGCGCGGCGCTCGAGAAGGGGGAGAAGATCGTGCAGGAGACGCGCGGCTGGGACGAGGGGAAGCAGGCGACCTATCCTATGCGCAAGAAAGAGTCGTCGCACGACTACCGCTATTTTCCGGAGCCCGATCTGCCCGAGCTCGCCATCTCCGAGCTGCCGGAATTTTCGCGAGAAGCGCTCCGCCGCGAGCTCCCGCTTCTGCCCGCGGCGCGCCGGGCGGCCTACCTGGAACTCGACCTCAAGAAAGCCGATGCCGATCTCTTCGTCCGCGAAGCGCATCTCGGCGATTTTTTCGATCGCGTCCGGCAGGAACTCTCCGCCGATGAAATGAAGCTTGCGGCGAACTACATCGCAAGCGACGTCGCCGGGAAATACGCGGCGAGGACGCTGACGGACGAGTGGCTCGCCGCGGCCGGCAACGCCCGCCGTTTCCAAAAACTGATGCGTATGACCGCCAGCGCCGCGCTCTCGTCGCGCGGCGCCAAGGATACGCTCGATCTTATGCTCGCATCGGAAGACGATCCGGAAGCTTTGGCCAAGGAGCGCGGCCTCCTCCAAGAGAGCGATACCGGCCGCATCGAAGAAGTCGTGCGCTCGATCGCCGGCAAGCATCCGAATGTCGTCAGCGAATATCGCGCCGGGAAGACCGCCGCGCTCCAGTTTCTGATAGGGCAGGGTATGAAGGAGACCAAGGGTTCGGCGAATCCGGCGCTCCTCAAGTCGGCATTTGAAAAACTTTTGAACTAGATCGAGCATCTACCCCGGGTGTTGATAACGTCGAGCTGCGAGGAAACCTTTTGTCGTAAGGAAAAACAAGACGAGATTTCTCGTTCGGGCAATATCGTCTCAAGCGCCGCCCTATTGCAAACCGCGGGTGCGGGGTATACTTGTGGCACCTATGGACAGCCTGCACATCTCGGGGAAGCTGTACGTCTCGTCTCACCGTGCCGCGAAAGAATACGGGTATCATCCCGACTATATCGGGCAGCTCATCCGCTCGAGAAAATTGAAAGGGCAGAAGGTCGGCCGAAGCTGGTATGTCCTTATCGATTCGCTCACGATGTATTTCGGCGAGCTCAAGGATGCGTCCGCCGCTCTTGCGGCGCAGCAGCCCGAAGCACTCGGGGCCGAGAAAGAGCCTACCGTCAAAAACGGCGAGCCGAGATCCGCGGAAGGGACGGTCCGGCTCGCCGTAGTTGAAAGCGCCGGCGAGAGCGGTGAAGCCGCCGCCGAAGCGGAAGTCGTTTTCGAATCCGCGCAGGGTCTTGATGAAGAGGCCGAAGAAAATATATCCGAAGAACCGGCGAAGCCGAACATACCCCCGATACTTCTTTACGAGACATCGCGCCGGAATAATCTGTTCCCGCCGATACCGGAACCGGTGCATACTGTTCCGCTTCGGGAACACAAGCTTCTCACGTATCTCATTGAAGAGAGAGTGAACGCTGCCGCGCATACGCCGGCCAAGCGTCCGTCTTCGGAAAAGCCGGTCCGTTCGGAATCGGTCCAAGCGCCGAGCTCGATCGCGGCTTTGCGCGCGGAACTTTCCGTCGCTCCGCAGCCTCAACCTGCGGCGCGGACCTCTAAGCGCAATTTTCTCGGGCCAGCCATATCCCTAAGCGTTATGGGGGGCGTTGCCCTTATAGCAACCGTAGGAGTATCTCTGCTGTACAGCTATACGCTTGCTTTTGGGGGGTAAAACCGGGGGCATAATCCTTGTGTTCAGATCGCTGCAGAAATAGCGGCGATTTTTCTTATTTCGATGCACGTTGTTTCGATACCGAGATATCGGCAATGCGATATCGGATAAAAAATCGTTATATATCAACAAATCTCGTCACGAGCTCGGCAAAGTTCAGATTTTTATCTTGAAACGAGTTTTTGAAATTTTTTGCAGCAGAATTTTTGACAAACTAAGACAGTCATTACAATAAAAAATAACATCTCGAGATGCTTGCCGAGATTGTTTTTTTACAAAATGAAAAGGGCTGTTCTTCTTTGTTCGCGAGACGATTGAGCTATATATAGTAGGCCATATTGACGAACTGACTCTTTGGTGAGGCTCGAATGCTCGCATCCCGCAAAGGGCAGATGTCGAACTTTTTTCAGTGTTGCTTGGAGAGCGGCATCTTCGGTTTTTTTGAGAAAAATTTTTCAAAGTTCGCGCCGAAAAATGTTATTTTCCGATTTTCCACGATCCCTCGCGCCCGGTTTCTTGCAGATTTTCTTCTAAATAATTTATCCACAATTTTCAACGAAATCTCGCATACGAGATTTCGAAAACGCCTGTATCATTACTAGTAAGTTCAAATGTTCGCCAGACAGCAAAGCTAAATTTTTCAACGCAAATGGACGAACAGTCGCACATCGACAGCGGACAAGAACTCATCTCGGCAAAAGAGGCGAGCAGTCTTTTTCGCGTCACGAACGATTACATCTCCCGACTGTGCCGCCAAGGAAAAATAACCGGCGTTCTCTCCGGCAAGGTATGGTATGTCGATCGAAGGTCGCTTGAAGACTATTTCGCGAACAACGAACGGTCGAAAGTTGAAAAGAAAGTACAGCTCTCTCAAGAAAGAAAAGCCGAATATCACTACGGCATAGCGCCGGAGCCGAAACAAAAAACCGTGCCGTCGGCCCCGGCCGCGGCGCGTACCGCTCCGCCGCGCGTCATTTTGGCTCCCGCTCCGTACGCTCCCGCCGCCTTGTCGAAAGATGCATCGAACGCTTCTTTCTTCAGGATGTTCTCGCCCCACGCGCTCGTGCCGGTCTTCGTCGCCGCGATCTTCGTGGTCGGCGCGTATGCGACGCAGAGCGCCGCGCGCCTCTCGCACGAAAATCTCGCCGCCGTCGGCGCGGCCGCTGACGGCGCCAGCGCCGCGAACGTCTCCGGCAGTTCGGAATTTTTCTCGGCGCCGTCGTCCGACGCGACCGTCTTCTCGCGCGCGGCACAACGCGTCGGCGCCGTCTTCGCGTTCCTCTTCTCGCCGTACGCGCAGCAGAACTTCGCCGCAGGAACATCATCGCCTCTCTCGATACAGACCTCGGGTGCCACGAGTACGGCCGGACAGCCGGCGCCGACCATCGCATCGAACGCTCCCGTGTATCGTACGTATCCCGTCATCGAACGTACCGTCGTTCAAAGCGGCGTCTCGTCGACGACGCTCACGGAATCGCTCCAGCGCCTCAACAACGCGCTTCAGACGCAGATCGCTTCCATAACCGCGGTACCCGCGTTCCCCGCGCAGGGCGGCTTCACGCAGAACATCGCGATGGCGCAGAAGATAAACGCGCTGAGCAGCGTCTCGATTTCGGGCGGCTCCATCTCGGGCGCCGATATCACGGGCAGCCCCATCTCCGGCGCGGCGGGCTCCTTCACCTCGCTCGACGCGAGCGGGCTCCTCTCCGTCTCGGGCACCGGCACCTCGACCGTCGCGGGCTCCTTCAGCGTCGATAACGGGACGCTCTTCGCGAACGCCTCGGGGCACAACGTCGGCATCGGCACCACCTCGCCGTGGGCGCAGCTTTCCGTCAACCCCAGCGGCATTTCGGGCCCCTCCTTCGCCATCGGCTCCACAAGCAGGACCGACTTCGTCGTAACGAACGGCGGCTGGGTCGGCATAGGGACCTCCTCGCCCGATGCCGTGCTTTCTCTCTTCCAAAACACGAACGGCGGGACCCTCATCAGCGCCTATCGCAACACCGACACGGCGCCGACGGGCGACTTCATCAACCTCAAAACGCTCTCCGGCTCGACCCTCTTCCGCGTCGACAACTCGGGGAACCTCCTCGCGGGCGGCATCATCAACACCGGCAGCCAGACCATCACCAGCACGTCCTCGCCGCAGTTCCGCGTGCAGTACGACGGCTCGGATGAGGTAACCTTCTCCACCACGAAAACGGGCACGACAACGATGGGCGTGAACGGCTCGACGCCGGCGCTCGCGTTCACGCCGCAGTCGAACGCGGTAAACCAATTCAACTTCACGGACGCGGCGCAAAACTCGGTCCTCTCCATCGACACGCAGAACCGCCGCATCGGCGTGGGCTCCACTTCGCCCTCCGCGCTTCTCTCCATCTCCAACAGCGTGAGTACTCTCGCGAACACGCCCTTGCTCACCGTCGCCTCCACGACTGCGGGCACCGCGACCTCGACCTTCTTCACCGTGCTCGCGAGCGGCGACGTCGGCCTCGGCACCACCTCGCCCGCCGTCGCGCTCGACATCTACTCGACGGGCGCGATGCGCATCCCCGTCGGCACGACCGGCACGCGCCCCGCGACCGGCGACACGGGCTTCATCCGCTACAACACCACCAAGCATCAGTTCGAGGGCTATGGCGACTCGGGCTTCTGGCAGGGCCTCGGCGGTGTCGTCGATAGCGACCAGTCGACCTACATCACCGCCGACACCAACAACATAAACGAAGACTACCTGCGCTTTTACACCGCGAGCGCACAGCGGATGCTCATCAGCAGCACGGGAAATGTGGGCATCGGCACCACTTCGCCGTGGGGGCAGCTCTCCGCTTCAAGCACATCCGCATACCCGACGCTCGCGATACAGCAGAACTCGACCGGTCCCGCGGCCGTGTTCACGGGCGGCAACGTCGGCATCGGGACGACGTCGCCCTCGCAACCACTCTCCGTTTCAAGTTCGGGCGGCGCGTCGGCGTACTTCGCTGGCAGTGTCGGCATCGGCGCCGCGAGTCCGAACAATGCGCTCCAGGTCGTCGGCGACATCTCCGTCCTCAATGCGTCGGGCGGCATCGCGATAGGAAACAGCGCGACGGCGAATTCGACGGAGGCGCTCGCCATCGGCCATTCGGTTTCCACGACGGGGAATTCGCTCGCCATCGGTGCGCATATGACCGCGTCCGGCGGCAACCGCAGTATCGCCATCGGGTATTACGGCGCCGCGTCCGGCTCGTCGAGCCTCAGCATCGGCAACGCGTCATCAGCGGTCGGCGACCAATCGACTGCCATCGGCATCTCTGCGTCGGTGCCGAGCGGCGCGACGAATGGCATTGCGATCGGTACTGGCGCGAGCGCGACAGCGGCGAGCGCAGCAGCACTCGGCCAGGGAGCGACCGCTTCCGGACTCTATTCCGCCGCGTTTGGCCTCTCTGCGACGGCGAGCAATGGCTACGCCGTCGCGTTCGGCAACAGCTCAAACGCTACCGGGAACCAGTCTGCGGCGTTCGCGTACAATTCGCACGCCACGGGCGATTTCTCCGCCGCCATTGGCAATTCCGCAACGGCGAGCGCGAACTACGCGTATGCCATCGGCTACGGCGTCACGAACGGTATCGCGAACTCTCTTCAGATAGGCCCGAACGATACGTCGAAAATGACTATCCTGAACGGCGGCAACGTCGGCATCGGCACCACCTCGCCCGCGCAGGCGCTCTCAGTGCAAGGGAATGGCCTCTTCTCGGGTGATATCACCGCGGCGAACATCACGGCGACGGGCACGCTCGCCGTTACGGGCGCCGTCTCCGCACCATATTTCACCGCGACGAATGCGCTTGCAACCTCCTCATTTGCAGGCGGCATCACGGGACCGAATAGCTTCACGGTACAACAGGGGAGTGGCAACGTCGGCGTCGGCACCACCTCGCCCTGGGGCCAGCTTTCCGTGAATCCGAACGGCATTTCCGGCCCCGCGTTCGTCGTCGGCTCCTCCACCGCGACGGATTTCATTGTGACGAACGGCGGCAACGTCGGCATCGGTTCGGCAGGAGCCGTCCGGCTTGACGTACAACAGGCGGCGGACAACAGCGACGGGTTCTACCTGCGCTCAACTGACAGCTATGCATACCTCATCGCCGGTGACGACGCCTCCAAAAACGGCTACCTGCGCGTGCGCGGAGCGAACGGTGCGGAAAATCTCTACCTGCGGGGTTCCGGCGTCTCGTATTTCAACGGCGGCAACGTCGGCATCGGGACCACGTCGCCGTGGGCGCAGTTGTCGGTGAATCCGAACGGCGTCACAGGCCCCGAGTTCGCCATCGGCTCCTCGACCAAGACCGACTTCGTCGTGACGAACGGGGGGAATGTGGGGATCGGGACCACGAATCCGGCATATAAATTGACCGTTGACAGCGCAGACGTAAACATCCGCCTCCGGGCTGCCGGAGCGACGCGCTATCGAAGCGATCTCAGCATCATTGACGCGAACGGTCTGTTCATCAACGCATACGACGATACCGGCGGGGTCTATCTGCCGATCACCTCTACGGCGTCAAAGTTTATTTTTAGCAATGGCAACGTCGGCATCGGCACCACCTCGCCCAGCCAGGCGCTTTCGGTCGCGGGGAAGATTTACACGACGGGCGGCATCCAGTTCCCGGACGGCTCCTTGCAGACCGCCGCCGCGGCGGCGGCGGCGGTCGGCACCCAGGGCCAGGTGGGCTTCTATAACACGAACGGCTCGACTATAAGCGGCACTTCCACCCTCACCATCGCGCAGAACGGTATGGTCGGCATCGGCACCGCGGCACCGACCTTCCCGCTCACGGTAGAGAAGACCGGCGCGGGCGACCAGGTGGCGCTCGCGCTCGGCAACACCGACCCGAACGTGGGCGACCGCACATCCATCCAGTTCTATGAGAACCAGCAGAGCCAGGCGCTCGGCAAGATTTCTTCCGTCATCACGCAGGTGTATCCCGCCTACAACACCGACCTGCGCTTCTCGACCGTCTCGGCCGGCGCCATAAATCCCGACGTGCTCACGCTCGCGGGCTCGGGCAATGTCGGCATCGGGACGACGACGCCGTGGGGAAAGTTTGCGGTCAGCGTCGCCGACGGAGCCGTGGCCACTCGCCTTAGCGGCGCTACGGGCGGCCTGCGAATCCGCCCTTACATTGATTCCACGTATGGCGCAGGAATCGAAAGTATCAATGCGGCGGAAACGGCGTACCTGCCGATGTATCTCGCCGCATCCTCGTTCGGTTTCGGCGGCGGCAACGTCGGTATCGGCACCACGAGTCCCGGTAACGCGCTTACTATTCAAAATTCCGCTTCCGGATCTTCCCTCATCAATCTCGTCAATACGAATGGTAGCGCGACGGGATACACGCAACTCTTGTATACCGGAACGGGAAGGCTCTTTACGACTGGTGTCGGCAACTCTGGCGAGACTAACTTTGGTGTTGCGAACAAATACTACATTTACGATGCTACGGCGTCTGCGATGCGTATGGTCATCGACTCCACCGGCAACGTGGGCATCGGAACGACGACGCCGGGAGAGAAATTGGTTGTCGGTGGGACGAGCGGTCTCACGCGAATACTTATGGATGCGGGCACGTTCGGCTATCAACAGTCGATTGAGTTCAAGAACGTTGGCGCGAACTTCAGCGTCGGCGTGTCATCGGCGAACGGCGGCCAGAACGACTTTTTCATCAATGACACTGCCGCATCTGCAACTAGGTTCTATATCAATTCGACCGGCAACGTCGGCATCGGCACCACCAACCCGACGAGCAAGCTCGAAGTCAACGGCGACATCAAGATAACCGCGGGCTCGGGCGGCCGCCTCATCTTCCAGGACGGCTCCTCGATGAGCACCGCGGCCGCAGGCGGCGGCGTGGGGATGACCTCCTGGGGCGACCTCACCTTCACCACGGGCGGCGCCATCAACTTCCAGACGGGGAACGGCACCGCCACTTCCACCAAGGTGGCGGTTACCAACGCGGGCAACGTCGGCATCGGGACGGCGAGTCCGACTAAAAAACTTACGATCAGCGCTGACGGAAGCGCGACATCGTTCATACAATTCCTTGACACTCAGGCAAGCGGCCGCGATTGGAGAATGGGTCCCGGTTCGGGCACGGGTTCGCCGACGCAGTTCAACATTTACGACGGCACCGCTGCGGCGACGCGCTTCACGCTCGACAGCTCCGGCAACGTCGGCATCGGGACGACGAGTCCGGCTAGCCCCGGTACGCTCTTCAGTAGCGCACGGGCCTTGCAGGTAGATTCGACTGGTACGACGCGCGTCATTGCCAGTTCAAATGGGCAATACAGCGTCTTTAATCTAGCGAGTGGTTCATCCTACGGTACGCAGGCATACCTTCTCACCGATGGTACGGCGAACATCGCGTCGCTCAATACGAATACCGCGACCCCGCTTACGTTCGGCACGAATGCCGCCGAGCGTGTGCGCATCGACACCTCCGGCAACGTCGGCATCGGGACGACGACGCCGGATTGGCCGCTTTCTCTCGGCTTCGCGACAGGCGGCGGGTATTCGGGCATCGGACTGAATAACACGTCAGGCCACTTCTATCGCATCGGTGTCGCGGATTATTTGGGCAACGCGAACATCGCCTCGGGCTTACCAGCGAACGCGTTTGGTGTCGTCGATGTGACCTCTGGCGCGACGCGCTTCGTCATAAATGGTTCCGGCAACGTCGGCATCGGCACCACGACGCCCGTTTTCGCGCTCGGCGCGACTTCGAGCGGCCTCAATATATACGGTGCTGGTAATACGTACGCCACCCTCAATCTCCAACGCGCAAGCAACAACCAAGGTTCGATCATCGATTTCTCCAATGCCGCCAATACTCTCCAATATCGTATCGGCACCAACTTCTCAAACGGCGGCGACAAGTTCCATATCGCGTATGGTGCGACGCCGACCATCGGATTTACTATGGACACCTCCGGCAACGTCGGCATCGGGACGACGACGCCGTTCGGTGGGGCCAGTGTGGTCGGACTCACCATCGGCACGGCCGCGAGTGGAAGCGCGTTCCTCAACCTCGATTCCGGTACGAGCAACCAGTCGCAGGTCCGTTTCTACCAGGGCGGATCCTTGAAAGATGCGATATACGCCACCAATAACACGGGCGACCTCACGTTCTACAACGCCTCGCTCGGCGGTGCCGCGATGACTATTCAAAACACCACCGGCAACGTCGGCATCGGGACGACGACGCCAGGCACAAGTGCGTCGGCCGCGAAGCTCGACGTGAACGGCGCAATCGAGCTCACGTCGTCCACCATCAATGGAATCACTGCCTACGACACGCTTGGCAGTAACATTCTCTATACTCTTTCGCGCCAGAACAACGATCTCGCGATGAGCGCGTACGCAGGTATTGGGTTTTCCGTCAATCGCGGTAATTCTCAACCGGCTCCCGCAAGCGCCTATAATATGTATATAAATACATCCGGCAACGTCGGCATCGGCACGACGAGTCCGGGGGCGGTTCTCGCAGTTCAGACGCCGACGGCCGGCCTGTGGGGCGTCCTTTCAAGCGGGGGTGCCGGCACTCCGGAAGGAGGCATCTACAATGGGACGGCGGCGACGCAAGTGGGTACGATAAACAACTTCCCGCTCCAGTTCATCACTAACAACGGCACCGCCCAGATGACGCTCACGACCGCAGGCAATATCGGCATCGGGACGTCGTCCCCGGTGTCGGAGCTTAGCGTGCAGGGGGCGACGCCCTACCTGACGCTCGCTAGCACCCAGGCCAATGCGGGGACGTTCCAGTTGAGGAGCGACACGTCCGGCGGGTCGAAGTACTTCTCGATATTCGATTACGAGAACCAGGCCAACAGGCTGTACATAAACAGCACCGGCAACGTCGGCATCGGCACCACGAACCCCGGTTACAAGCTCGAAGTGAACGGCAACATCAAGATAGACACGGGCGGCGCCCTCTACTTCGGCGACGGCACCTCGCTCTCCACCGCCTCGGGCGGGGTGGGCACCGGCATCACGAGCTGGGGAGCGCTCAACTTCCAGACCGGCAACAACATCAACTTCCAGACGGGCAACGGCACCGCCACCTCCACCGTTGCCACCATCCTGAACAACGGCAACGTGGGTATCGGTGTTGCTGTTCCCGCAGAGAAGCTTATGGTGAATGGTGCCGTGGTCGCTTCTGGCCAGCTTTTGACGAATCAGACCGCGGCCGCCGTGATGGATTACGGGACCGGTACTGCCGGTGCACGTCTCCTCTCGTACGGGAATGGCACGAATGGAACGATCTCTTTCTGGTCATCGCCGAATTCATCTACAAATGCCACCGAGCGTATGCGCATCGACTCCTCCGGCAACGTCGGCATCGGGACGACGAATCCCGGCGCGCCGCTCCAAGTCTATGGGTCCAGCACGAGAGGGCAGCTCGCGCTTGCCGCTCCGGCAACCGGAAACATGGCGGGCATCGGTATCGAGAATTCAGCCGGGCAAATAATCACTGGAAGCGCGCAGGGTGACTTGAGCATCTGGACGTCAAGCAAAATCAACTTCAATGCAAACGGCGGTGGTAGTCCACAAATGGTGCTCGCCAGCACCGGCAACGTCGGCATCGGGACGACGAATCCACTCGCAAAGCTTGATGTCGTAAACACTTCGGGCGGTGACGTTATGTATGTCGCGACATCAACGTCGGCAAACCGCGCACGGCTGACTTTCGGTATGGCACCAACCGGACAAACGTATGGCTCTTACATAACAAGTACGAAGGATGGAACTGGCGAATATGAACCACTCTCGCTATGGACTAACGACACGGAACGCATACGCATTACAACTGGCGGCAACGTCGGAATCGGGACGACGACGCCGAGTGCACAATTACAGATCGGTCCAAATGGTAGGGACATAGAAATGAATACCGAGATCGCCTCGGTGATTAGCCACAATCTCTACTATTCAAGCGGTTGGAAATACTTGTATGGAGCCCAATCCACACAAATTGACATGAATGTAGGAGGGGGTTCTGGCGACATAGCTTTTGTATCTGCTCCCACTGGAACATCTGGAGCCGCGGCGACCTTGACGACGAATATGACTATCAAGAACACCGGCAACGTTGGCATCGGGACGACGAATCCGCAGAGAACGTTTTCGGTTTTTGGCGTGAACGCTCCGACAGCAGGCACGGCAGAAGCTACAAATAAAGGCACTATCCAAATAGCTGACAATGGTGGCGGCACCCTCACAGGTGGTGGAGGGTTAGAGTTCAAAGCATCAGGATCTTCGAGTGGTTACGGTTGGGACATATCCTCACCTGACTTGACTGCCGGAAATGTACCCCTGGTATTTTCATACAGGAATAACAACGCCGCATGGACGAATCTTCTTACAATGAGGAGCGATACTGGCAACGTCGGCATCGGGACGACGAGTCCCGGAGCAACGCTCGATGTATTGAGCTCGGCGGGAACAGTACGTACGACAGGGGCAGGGGAATCGCAATTTATCCTCGGCGCGCCG
>JAKALC010000006.1 GCA_021813335.1 bacterium
CCCAAGCCGAACTCCGCGATGCGCAAGATCGCTCGTGTCCGCCTGACCAACGGCATGGAAGTGACCGCGTACATCCCGGGCGAGGGGCACAACCTCCAGGAGCACTCGGTCGTGCTCGTGCGCGGCGGACGCGTGAAGGACATCGGCGTCCAGTACACCATCGTCCGCGGCAAGCTCGACACCGGAGGCCTCGAGAAGCGCCGCACTGCCCGCTCGCGCTACGGCGCGAAGCGCCCCTCCTAATTATGCGCCGGCCTCTCAAGAAAAAGCGTGCGTGGCGTCCTGACCTTGCGTACGGATCGGAGACCGTGACCCGCTTCATCAACGCGGCGATGTGGAGCGGCAAGAAAGACACGGCTCGCGCCGTCGTGTACGGCGCGCTCGCGAAAATAAAGGAGGGAGGAGCCGATCCGCTTGAGACCTTCGAGGCGGCGCTCCGGAACGCCTCCCCCCTTATGGAAGTGCGCTCGCGGCGCGTCGGCGGCGCGAACTACCAGGTGCCGCGCGAAGTTCCCCAGCAGCGCCGCCTCGCGCTCGCGTTCCGCTGGATCATCGGCGGCGCGCGCGCGAAGAAAGGCCGTCCGATGTCGGACAAGCTCGCCGAGGAGATTCTTCTCGCGGCGAAGAACGAAGGCGACGCCATCAAGAAAAAGGACGAGATGCACCGCATGGCCGAGGCCAACAAGGCCTTCGCCCACTTCGCGTGGTAAAAGTGCGATTTTTGAACTAATCCACAGCGGTCGCTTGCGGCCGCACGATTTGTTAGAGTTTGCTATTATACAAAGAGTTATGCCCATACATAAAGAGAAGTATCAGAATGCCGTTCTGTACCTCTGTCAGAAACTGAAGGGCGAGATACGCGGCAAGAAAAAGCTTGCAAAATTACTGTATTTTGCTGATTTTGATTTTTATGAAAATTACGCACGTTCCATCACGGGCGATGTGTACCGTGCACTACCAATGGGGCCTTTCCCGTCTGCGCTTGAGGAGATAACTGAGCAGTTATCTAAAAAAAATGTTCTTGATATCGAAAGTGTTGAGAATGGAGGTACATTTAATCCGACAGAAGTGTATCGAGCTAAATCTGACCCCGACATTTCTATGTTAACCCAAGAAGAGAGGTCAATGCTTGATCGTATTGCATTAAAATATGGTCATCTTAGCGGAAAACAACTTGAAGAACTTTCGCACGCAGAAGCCCCATATATCGGAACTGAACTACGCGAAGAGATACCCTACGAGCTAGCGTATTATCGAGAGACAGACTTTAGTGACTTATGTCCCGTCTAGAGTTTATCTATCACGATGGCGTTGAGAAAGAAATCGCCGCACTCGAGCGGCGATTTCGTACAATACGAGACGGTCTTTCAAGTTTTGAACGCCTCTGCGAAAAGCAATTTCACCCAATACATCCGCAGCAAGTCATAGCTCCCGGCAAATTACATCGCGTGAGCCAAAACGATATCTGGGCATTATGGAAAGCAGAGTTGGTTGTTCCAAATTCTGGACTCAAACCGAATCAGTGGCCGCGTGTCTGGTTTGCTGTAAAAGGGGCTGTCTTAGTATTTCTTTGCATTGGTTCCCATGCGGACAATTACGACAATAATGAGATGGACAGGTTGGCGTCATCTCGTGTAGGAGATATGTTTTGATGCATTAGGGCTGATACCAACAAAGCCTTTACCCACTTCATATGATAGAATGTCCATAATGTTGAGGGAATCCTTTTATATTTTAGGGGCGCTCGCTTTGCTCGCATGGCAACCATCCGCGACAAATGCGCTACTTGCCTTGATCATATGGATGCTTGCCGAACGTTTTCGCAGAGGAAATTAAAAAGAACGAAAGTCTTATGGAAGAAGAAACTGAAGTGGCAAAATGTCTGACTGGACGTTGCGGGGGAGAAATGATTTGGACAGGTAATTCTATGGGGAATGGAGAAGGGAAAATGTTAGATGGTTCTTACTCAAGACCAAATGACAAGCAGTTTTGTTGTAACAAGTGTGGACATGTTTGTTACGAAAGTGATTTTGGCAGGTAGGTTGATTGGAGTGGGCCAGAATGCTCCGTCCATTTCGCGGCGGGGATGGCGGTATGACCTGTTTTACTTTTCTCGATATTTCGGCTATTCTCTAAAGAACGCCGCGGCGCCTTTTACTGCCAAGCGAGTGAGCGAAAAAGAAATTCCCATTTCATTTTTCCGAACGAGCGCTGGTAGAAAGATGCCGGAGGCAGCTTATTTTTTTATCTGACTTATGAACCGCGACTATCCGCTTGAGCGAGTGCGCAATTTCGGCATCATCGCCCACATCGACGCGGGCAAGACGACGACGTCCGAGCGCGTCCTGTTCTACACCGGCGCCCAGCACAAGATCGGCGAGGTGCACGAAGGGGAGACGACGACCGACTGGATGGAGCAGGAGCGCGAGCGCGGCATCACCATCACCGCCGCCGCCATCACCTGCTTCTGGACGAAGACCGGCGAACCGGACAAGAAGGACACGGCGAAAAAATACCGTTTCAATATCATCGACACGCCGGGGCACATCGATTTCACCGCCGAAGTGAAGCGCTCGATGCGCGTCCTCGACGGCGCCATCGTCGTCTTCGACGGCGTCGCGGGCGTCGAGCCGCAGTCGGAAACCAACTGGCGCTACGCCGACGAGGCGAAGGTGCCGCGCGTCTGCTTCATCAACAAGCTCGACCGCACCGGCGCGTCGTTCGAGAATTCCTACAAGAGCATCCTCGACCGGCTCTCGCCGAAGGCCATCCGGATGCAAATCCCCATCGGCGAGGAGTCCGCGCATGAAGGCGTCGTCGACCTCCTTGCGATGAAGGCGTACGCCTTCGGCGGGGATATGGGCGAGAACGTCATCGAAGGCGAGATTCCGGAAAATCTCGCCGCCGCGGCGAAGAAGCACCGCGGCGAGCTCGTCGAACGCATCGTCGAGCAGGATGACGCCGCGATGAGCGCCTATCTGGAAGGGAAGGAGCCGCCCGTGGAAGAGCTGAAGGCGATATTGCGCAAGGCCGTCATCGCCAACGAGATCTTTCCGGTGTACTGCGGTTCGGCCTTGAAGAACAGGGGCGTCCAGCTCGTTCTCGACGCGGTCGTCGATTACCTTCCGTCGCCCCTCGACCTCCCGCCCGCGACCGGCACGAACCCGAAGACCGGCGAACCGGCCGAGCGCCACGCCTCCGACGACGAGCCGTTCTGCGCGCTCGCCTTCAAGCTCCAGACCGATCCCTTCGTCGGCGCCCTCACCTTCTTCCGCGTCTATTCGGGCACCCTGTCCGCCGGCTCCTACGTCTACAACTCGACCGTCGGCGCGAAAGAGCGCGTCGGCCGCATCGTGCGGCTCCAGGCCGACAAGCGCGAAGAAGTGCAGCAGGTCTTCGCCGGAGAAATCGCCGCCGCGGTGGGCCTCAAGGAAACGAAGACGTCGCACACGCTCTGCGACGAAGCGAATCCGATCGTGCTCGAAGAGATCAAGTTCCCCGAGCCGGTCGTCAGCTTGCGCATCGAGCCGAAGACGAAGGCCGACCAGGAGAAGATGGGCATCGCGCTCCGCAAGCTCGCCGACGAAGACCCGACGTTCCGCGTGACGACCGACGAGGAGACCGCCGAGACGATCATTTCCGGCATGGGCGAGCTCCATCTCGAGATCCTCGTGGACCGGATGAAGCGCGAATTCAACGTGACGGCGGACGTCGGCAAGCCGCAGGTGGCGTACCGCGAAACGATCCTCGGCTCCGCCGAGACCGAAGGCAAGTACATCAAGCAGACCGGCGGCCGCGGCCAGTACGGCCACGTGAAGATCCGGATGAAGAAGCTCGAGCCGCTCGTCGAAGGCGCGAAAATCGCGAAAAACGTCACGCGCGAAGACCATTTCGAATTCATCAACAACATCAAGGGCGGCGTCGTGCCGCAGGAGTACATCCCGGCCGTGGAGAAGGGCGTCCGCGAGGCGATGGCGCGCGGCATCCTCGCCGGCTTCCCGGTCGTCGACGTGTCGGTGGACCTCTACGACGGTTCCTACCATGAGGTCGACTCGTCCGAAATCGCGTTCAAGATCGCGGCCTCGATGGCGTTCCGGGACGCGGCGCAGAAGGCGAAGCCGGTCATCCTCGAGCCGATCATGCGCGTCGAAGTCGTCGTGCCCGAGCAGTTCATGGGCGACATCACGGGCTCCTTGTCGGGCAAGCGCGGAGCGATCGAGGGGATGGAGGATCGCGGAATGAACAAGGCGGTCCATGCGAAAGTGCCGCTCTCGGAAATGTTCGGCTACACGACGACGCTCCGCTCGATGACGGAGGGCCGCGGCTCGATGACGATGGAGTTCGATCATTACGATGTCGTCCCGACCAACGTGGCGGCCGATATCATTGCCTCTCGAAAATAAATAAACACAGCGCGGACTGTTTGCCCAGTACCACAAGCGCCGCCTTCCGGGGCGACGTTCTGCTTTTTGTTTTTACGCATTGCCCCATACGAGTATCACAGACCCTTATGTTCCTTAAGTCACACGACCGTGTATAATAAGGAGCATGCACAAGGAGGGAGCGATTGAAGAAAAAGTAAGGCGGAGGGCGAAGAGAAACGCCCTGCGGAATACCATCGTACTTTCAGCGGGAATCGGATTGGTGGTTATGGCGCCGAATGCGGCACGAGTACTGAAATATGCGGAAGGTATTCTGGGGCCATCGCCCCGGCTCAAACGTCGTGTCAGCAAGAAGTATTCCGAAATGATCGCCGACGGGTTGTTGAAACGAGTTGGACCAGCAGGCGGTTTCCGCATTGAGCTCACCGAGAAAGGCAAAAAGCTTGCGGAAGATCTCGCGCGCAGAGAAGAAGTCAAACCAAAGCGGCCGCGCCGATGGGATCGCAAGTGGCGCGTCATAACGTTTGACGTGTGGGAACGGAGACGGGGCGTACGCGACACGTTACGACGTGCACTTGAGGAGTTCGGGTTCGTGAAGATCCAGCACAGCGTGTGGACGTATCCGTTTCCATGCGAGAAACTTCTCATTTTTCTGCGCGCACATCTCAAGCTCGGGAAGGGGATATTATATATCGTCGCTGACGAGATAGAGTACGACGAATCGCTCCGCAAACATTTTAATCTCCCGATGGACTGATACGCCGCCGCTCCCGTGCCGATGTTCCTTATCTGCCACGGCCGTTGTAGATAACAGACAAAGTAAGTGGGGATCGGAGGAGCATCCTTATGACGATGGAGTTCGATCATTACGACGTGGTACCCGCTAATGTGGCACAAGAAATAATCGCAAGCCGTAAGTAACAAGAGAATGCTTGCGCCGCAGCCGAGGCCCGCGAGTAGCGGGCTTTGTGGTATCGGAGTGGCGGCTGGCATCATCGCTGCGAGAAAGTAGCGAAAGATTCAGGTCATTGTGTTATACTTGACATATGACCAAGATCACCATCAGCAGACAAAAGTACGATGCGCTCAAGCGTCAGGCGGCGGCGTGGCGGCATGCCATCGGCGGCTCCGATCGCGGCGTGATTTTTAATGCGGTGCGTGATAACGGCGGCGATTTGAAGCGCTCGCATTAGGTAATGGAAACAATTTTTCTTTTTGGCGTGCCGTTTCTTATCACCCTCATTACCATTATTGGAGCACTGAAAATAACAAATTGGGTAGTGCGAAAGAAATCGACGCCGTTGAGTCAGACTCAAAAGAGTTCCGCTATTGAAATCGTCGGTGTAGCAATTCTTGCTGGATTTTTTCTCATCTTCGTCATCTACGAAGCATCTCAGGCATTTTCTCTTCCTCTTCACTGACGACGGTTGCATTTCTCTAGGCCTTCTCGTATAGTGCCCCTAACGCATTGTGGCGTCGCTCTTTGGCTTGTCTGCTTTTGGTGGTGGCGGGCCGGGAGCGTATTCCGACCCGCGTCGGAATAATTTCGTGAATATTAATAAAATTACCAACGACACCATGGCAGAATTCACTCGCAGCAAGCCGCATATGAACGTGGGCACCATCGGCCACGTTGACCACGGCAAGACGACCTTGACCGCGGGCATCCTCCACGTCCTCGATATGCTCAAGGGCGAGGGCTACGGCGCCCGCGTCGAGGGCGTCGACAAGATCGACAGCGCACCGGAAGAGAAGGCGCGCGGCATTACCATCGCGCTCCACCATTCGGAGTACGAGACGCCGAACCGGCACTACGCGCACATCGACGCGCCGGGACACGCCGATTACATCAAGAACATGATCACGGGCGCCGCGCAGATGGACGGCGCGGTGCTCGTAGTCGCCGCCACCGACGGGGTCATGCCGCAGACGCGCGAGCACATCCTCCTCGCCAAGCAGGTGGGCCTCAAAAAGCTCATCGTCTTCCTCAACAAGGTGGATATGGTCGCGGAAAAGGACCTCATCGACCTCGTCGAAGAGGAAGTCCGCGAGCTTTTGACGAAACAGGGCTATGACGGCGCGAATACGCCGATCATCCGCGGTTCGGGGCTCAAGGCGCTCGAAGCGAAGGACGCGGGCGACGAATACGCTCAGAAAGTGAAAGAACTCGTCGATACGATGGACACGTACTTCGACCTGCCGAAGCGCGAGACCGACAAGCCGTTCCTGATGCCCATCGAGGACATCTTCTCGATCGAAGGCCGCGGCACGGTCGTCACCGGCCGCATCGAGCGCGGCGTCGTGAAGGTCGGCGAGGAAGTCGAGATCGTCGGCATCAAGCCGACGACGAAGACGACCGTCACCGGAATCGAAATGTTCAACAAGCAGCTCCAGGAAGGCCAGGCGGGCGACAATGCCGGCGTCCTCCTGCGCGGCACGAAGAAGGAAGACGTGCACCGCGGCCAGGTGCTCGCGAAAGTCGGTTCGGTGACCCCGCACACCGACTTCGATGCCGAGGTCTATATCCTGAACAAAGACGAGGGCGGCCGCCACACGCCGTTCTTCACGGGCTACAAGCCGCAGTTCTACATCCGCACCACCGACGTGACCGGCGAAGTCACCCTGCCGGAAGGCAAGGAGATGGTGATGCCGGGCGACACGATCGTCTTCAAGGTGAAGCTCGTCGCCCCGGTCGCGCTTGAGGAGCAGCAGCGCTTCGCCATCCGCGAAGGCGGCAAGACGGTCGGCGCCGGCGTCGTGACGAAGATCACGGCGTAAGCCGCCCCGGGAACGTACTCGTATGGCGGCGACGGCAGCAAAGCCCAAGGCGAAGCGCGCTTCCAAGAAGGCGCCCGCACCCGCACCGGCGGAACACAAGCTCCGCATCCGCGTCCGCGCCTATGAGCACAAGATCCTCGACCTCTCGGTGAAGCAGATCATGGACACGGCGGCGCGGTTCGACGCGAAAGTCGTCGGTCCCGTGCCCCTGCCGACCGAGATAAAGCGCTGGACGGTCAACCGCTCGACTTTCGTCCACAAGGACGCGCGCGAGCAGTTCGAGATGCGCATCCACAAGCGCCTCATCGACATCATGAATCCCTCGCCGAAGGTGATCGAGGCCCTCACGAACCTCAATTTGCCGTCCGGCGTCACCATCGACGTGAAGATGGTCTAAGAGTCGCTACACAAGACTCCTCACACAACCGCCCGCAAGGGCGGTTGTGTGTTTGTGCTATACTTCTTTCCGGAAGGAGGGACATACCATGTCCCCTTGGTTTAAGTACTTGCAGGACGAAGAAAAAGATCGTGAGCTGCGAAGAAAGAAAGTCGAGGCGGATACGGTCATCACGACGTGTAAGCCCGGAGAACATCCGCTCTACGAGAGCCACGTCCCGGTGCATGCGGTCGACCCATTCGAAACTCCTCACACTCCGCGCAGATTGAAAGGGATCTGAGCGGTCATCACACATCAAAGGTCACGAGCCAACCACTCGCGACCTTTCCGTTTTACTTATCCCTTGTCGTGCTGTATGTTTGCGGGCGGAACGCCGTCAACTCTTACCGGAGGAAGCCATGGACCTTATAGAAAATACACTCACGTTTCTGGAACAAAATCGGCCGTCGAAAGGATGGAAAGAGAATCTCGACGAACATCTCCCAGCCACTGGAGCAGTCACTATAGACGTACCGCTCATTCGGATCGTCGACGAGAAGAAAGAGGAAATTCTCGTGCTCAAAGCAAATGAGATCTGCACCGACGAACAACTTCGGAAATTCAATTTCTTTCCCCCGGACGGTATGTGGGTCAAATGGGGCGAGCTCGCAGTACGAATCAGCGGGAGCATTCTTCCTGGGCTCATCAAGGAAGGACTAACAGCGCGTGGACTATATGAGGTCCCGGCGAGCTGGCGAATCGAGTTCTACTGGCTGCGCGAAGAAAAGAACATCGTTGGCGAGTTCAGGTAATGTTCGGAATGGCCGCAAGTTGGACACTCGCGGCCTTGCTGTTTCTTGCATCTTTTGGAGGGGTAGGGTAGAGTGCCCGTGTCGCTATGTCCCTCGGGGGACCTCCAGCAAATCGCGCGACGCGGTTGCTGTCGCGCGATTTGCGTTCTTCCAATGACCCCAGCCGCATATTCGCGCAAATGAATGGCGGATGTGATAACCGGGGACCTATAGTTCGTCGGCGAGCGGCAAGACGCTTCGCGCAAAACGGGATGGCCTATTCGGCCCCGCGTCTTGCGAGATAATCTTGTGGCGAATATGCAGCGGGGTTCATGATTTTCTACCGCTCGCATTCGCTCGCGAAGAAAATCTATGAAATTCATCCTCGCAAAGAAAGAAGGAATGACCCGCGTCTTTACGGAGGACGGTCGCGCGCGCGCGGCGACCGTCCTTTCCGCCGGCCCCGTCACGGTGACGCAGGTGAAGACCGCCGACGGCAAGGACACGTACTCGGCCGTGCAGGTCGGCTTCGGCACGCGCAAGAACAAGAACGTCGGCAAAGCCGTTCTCGGTCACACGAAGGGCAAGGGCTACGAGGCGATCCGCGAATTCCGCGATGCGGATGCAGCGGAAGTCGGCGGCACGATCGACGCGTCCGCGTTTTCCGTCGGCGACACGGTGCGCGTCTCGGGCGTCACGAAGGGCAAGGGCTTCGCCGGCGTCGTGAAGCGCCACGGATTCCACGGCGGCCGCCGCACCCACGGCCAGAAGCACTCCGAGCGCGAGCCGGGCGCCATCGGCGGTTCGGGCGGCCGCGCCGGCGGCCGCGTCGCGAAGGGCATCCGGATGGCCGGCCGGATGGGCGCCGACCGCGTGACGGTGAAAAACCTCACGGTCCTCGCGGTGGACGCGGAGGCCGGGAAGATCGTCGTCTCGGGCGCGGTGCCGGGTCCGCGCGGCGCGCTCCTCGAAGTCGTGTCCGATTAATTTGCATACTATGGCTACCGCACCGAAAACGACGAAGAAAAAAGAAACGCGCGCGCCGGAATCGGCCGCAAGCGAAGCGCCGGTGTATTCGATGGACGGGAAGAAAGCCGGCTCGATCGCGCTCCCGGGATCCGTGTTCAACGCGCCGTGGCGGTCCGACCTCGTGCACCAGGTGACGACGGCGCTCGCGGCGAACCGCCGCCAGAACCGCGCGCATACGAAAGACCGCGCCGAGGTCGCGGGCGGCGGCAGGAAGCCGTGGAAGCAGAAGGGAACGGGCCAAGCGCGCCACGGCTCGACGCGCTCGCCCCTCTGGCGCCACGGCGGCGTGACCTTCGGTCCGCGCGCGGAGCGCGACTACAGCGAAAAGACGAGCCGGAAAATGCGCGCCGGAGCGCTCGCGTCCGTCCTCTCGCGGAAAGCGCGGGACGGCGAGCTCATCCTCGTCGACAAGCTCGCCTTCGCCGCGCCGAAGACCTCGGCGGCGAAGGCCTTCCTCGCCGCGCTCGCCGAGGGCGCGGGCGCGCCGCCGCTTGCGGCGAAAAAGAGCAATGCCGCGCTCATCGCGCTCGCGTCCTATGACGCGAACGCGGTGAAGAGTTTCCGCAACCTCGGCAGCGTCGCGACGGAAGAGGTCCGCAATTTGAACCCGCTTGCCGTACTCACGCATCGGTACCTCATCATCGCGCAGCCGGAAGCGGCTTTCGCGGCGCTTGCGGGGCGCGTAACGAAAAAATAACCATGGCACTCTTCGGCGACACCAAGAAGAAGGAAGCATCCGCAAAGCGGCATACCGGACGCGCCCGCGCGGCGAAACCGGCGCACGGGACGGCGCACGACGTCATCCGCGCGCCGTGGTTCTCCGAGAAAGCCCTTCTCGCGACCGAAAGGGGCGTGTACGCCTTCGTCGTGTCCGCGCGCGCGACGAAAGCCGACATCGCCGGCGCCGTCAAGGAAATATACGGCGTCGCGCCGCGGAAGATCCGCATCGTGAACCTGCCGGGCAAAGCGAAAGCGCTGCGCTCCGGGCGCGGCGCGGGCCGCCGGAGCGCGCGGTGCAAGGCCTACGTGTATCTCGCCGCGGGCGACAGCATCCAGTTCGTTTAGAAAAATAAGGAGCAGAGCGACTATATTTTTCAAACCGAGCACCACTTTTGCAGAACACCATGGAACACAATCAAAATCATCACGGATATATTGGCCAGGCCTCGGCGACCCTGACCCGAATAGGGTCGGGCTATTCGCTCGCGGGTCGCCGGGACGATTCTTCCGCAAAAGTGGTGCTCGGTGAGGTTTTTCTAAACTCGCTGACTCGTTAACAAAAACCTTATGAAATCCTATCGCCCCACCACCAAAAGCCGCCGCTTTATGACGACGCTGCCGTACCGGGAACTCCTCTCGGGCGAAAGGCCGCACAAAGCTCTCCTTAAGAAGAAGAAGCGCCGGGGCGGAAGGAACGCCTTCGGCCGCATTACGACCCGCCATCAGGGCGGCGGCGCGAAGCGCCGCCTGCGCGACGTCGATTTCTCGTACGACAAGAAGAATATCCCGGCGCGCATCGAAACGGTCGAGTACGACCCGTTCCGGAGCGCCTTCATCGGCCGGGCGCTCTACAGGGACGGGGAGCGCCGCTACGTCATCCTGCCGAAGGAGGTGAAGGCCGGCAGTTCCTTCATCGTGGCGGAGGACGCGCCGCTTGTTCCGGGCAACCGCCTCCCCCTTCGCAAGATCCCGGTCGGTACGTTCGTGTACAACGTGGAATTGCGACCCGGCGCGGGCGCCGTGCTCGTACGGAGCGCCGGCAATTTCGCCGAAGTGGTCGCGCACGACGGCGGGTACGCTCAGGTGAAGCTCCCGTCGACGGAAATCCGCAAGGTGTCCGACCTCGCGTGGGCGTCGGTCGGCGAGGTCGGCAACGAGGAGTACAACCTCGTCGTCCTCGGCAAGGCCGGCCGCTCGCGCTGGCTCGGCATCCGCCCGACGGTGCGCGGTTCGGCGATGAATCCGGTGGATCATCCGCACGGCGGCGGCGAAGGCAAGCAGGGACGGGGACTGCGCCGCGCGAAATCGCTCTGGGGCAAGCCGACCGGCAAGGGACAGAAGACGCGCACGCCGAAGAAATACTCGAACGTCTTCATCATCAGCCGCAGAAAAGTGGGAAAGAAACGGAAAGGATAGCGCGACAGAGCGCAAAGGCAACGGCCCCGATCTCAGGGCCGTTGCTTTTGCGCTATCGGTATTCCGGCTTCAGAATTCTTGAAAGGTCCGCAAGGGGAACGGGGAGCGTCTGCGGCCCTGCGGCGTACGGCGCGACGGCGTAGGGGGCGAAGAGGATGTCCAGGTTGCCGTTATCCAGGAAAAAGTTCTCGAAGTTCTTCGCGTCCGGCGCCGTGCCGTTGTCGAGCATCTGCGCGTCCGCGCCGTCGCCGATGATGGCGGGAAGCTTTGCGCGGGCAAGCGAGGAAAGAGTGCCGAGGTAGTCGGCGCCCGGGATGAAGAGGTCGGCGAGCGCGAGCGGGGCGCCCGTGGACGAATCGAACGTGAACGTATGGAAAAAGGTGTTGCCGTGCGCTCCGCCCGTATCCTCGTAGACGGTGAAAATATAGGACACCGTGCGCGCGGAGGAGGACATCAGGTACACGATCTGGAGCGTCTCCGCGCGCCCCCCGTCGAACCCCCTCATTTTTACGTCCTCGGGCGTGAGGTGCGCGAAATTTCCATCGGTCTTGAATCGGTCGATGGTACTCGCGACAAAGTCGCGCATCGATGAAACGGCGGCGGCGTCCGCGCGCGCGCCGGCGTTCTCCGCGAGCGGCGTCGAGGTTGCGTAATTTGCCGCGATATCGTAGTACGGCGCGTGCTCCGTGTAGACGCCCGGGGGAAGGGAAGCGCCCGCGCCGGCGACGATGCCGGACTCGGGCGCCGGCGCGCTCGCCGGGTGGGAAAGGGCATACAGTATGACGCCCGCGAGGAGGACGATGCCCGTGCCGATGGTAAGGAAGCTCTTCTTCACGGGATACAGTGTATCAAAGGCGCCGGTAATTGTTCAGTGAACACCTAAGGGTGACGATTCTGCCCATTGTCGATACTTCTCCATTGGCGTCAAGCCGTCGGTGTATTTCCCCAGATGCGGCCGTTCGTTGTTGAACCAGCGCTGGTATTCGTCGAACGTCCAGAGCTTCTCCGGCATACGATGGAATTCGTCGTCGTTGGAGCGATGCGTGCGCTCGACCGCTCCGTTCCATCGGGGCGAGCGCTTTCGGACATCTTGACTGACAGTGTCAGTCAAGATCCTCAGCTTCGACGAACGCGATGACGGCGGGAGTGAGTTTCAGCGCGGGTTGCGCGCGGGGCGGGATACGCTCCCGGCTTCCGCGATCCTTGCGGCGCCACTTGTACAGCGTCTTCTTCGAGATCGCATGCTCCCTGCACACCCGTGCCGCCGTCCACCCGGCCTTCTCGAGCAGAAAGTACCACTTCTGCCTGACCCGCGCCGGATACGCGGGTTCGTGCTGTTTCTTCATACGAGAGCAGTTAACACCTGTCACCCCAAGGCGACTAATTCGTCACCCCAAGGTGTTCACTGCACAGACCTTAAAACGGCCTCTGTGGATTGGCTGATAGCAACCACTTGCAGGATATCAGCCGAAGGAATCAATTTCGTGCTCAGGCGAGCCCCGGGAAGTAATCGGTCTTGACGGAGCGGCGCGGGACGTCGAGCCGGCGGAGCGCGCGCTTCATCGCGTCCACCATCCCGGGCGGGCCGGAAAGGTAGAAGAGGCGCTCGCGGTAATCGGGAATCTCGCGCCCGATGAACGCGGCGTCGATCATTCCCTGCCGCGCGCCGGGAAGCATCGCGGGGCCGTCGGTGATCGCGTAGACGGTGCGCAGACCCTCCCGCGCCGCACGCGCGAAAATATCCCCGTAGGCGACCTCCTCGGCGGTGCGGCTCGAGTAGAGGAGGACCGCGTCGCGCGTCTCGCCGGAAAGGATCATGTGCCGCGCCATGCTCGCGAACGGCGTGACGCCGATGCCGCCGGCGATGAAGGCGAGCTTGCGCTTCCCGTCTTTTGGCAGGGTGAAATCGCCTGCAAGGGACGCGACCGAGAGCGTGCCTTCGCGCGGAAGCGCGGCAAGCGCACGCTTGAACGCGCTCGGTTTCTCGTAAAAGCGGACGCCGAGCCGAACGTTCTCTTCCCCCGGCGCCGACGCGATGGTGAAGTAGCGGCGGTTGCCGCGGCTGTCGAAGGGCACTTTGCCCAAGGTCCACTCGAGATATTGCCCCGGCGAGAATGTCAGAGGGCGGTCGGGACGAAAGACGAACTCGTAGATGCCGCGCGCGAGCTTGCGGCGCTCGACGAGCGCGAGCGTGGAGCGTCGCTTCTGGCTCGCGGCGTACGAAAAGACGTTTCCGGCGAGGAGCGCGGTCTCGGGCGAGAAATAAAACGCGCCGATATGCGCGGCCGGCGCGAACAGCGCGCCGACGAGGGCGCCGTAGGCGATGCGCGTGCCACGCGTGGGCGGCATCGTCAAGGGCTCCGTGAGCATCGCGAACGCGAGGAAGAAAAGCGGCGAATGGAGCACGGTCGCCTGAATGCCCGCGACGGAGTCGAGGGACGTCGCCGCGACCGTGGCGAGCGCCGCCGCGAAAAACGCGAGGACGAGGTCGAAGCGCCGCAATTTATAGACGACGAGGAGGCCGCCCGAGACGACCAGCGGCAGGAGCGCGAGATTCCCGCCGACCCACCACGTCGCTCCGGCGCCGAGCGCGAGCCCGGCGACGCCGACGGCGAACGCCGCCGGATTGAAAAAGTGCTTCTTCCCGTAGGAAAAAACGTACTTGGACGCCATCGCGAGGAGCGCGAGGAGCGCGAGGAACGCCGTGCCGCCCGCGTCGAACGCGACGGGCGGCGGAAGGATGAGCGCGAGGATGAGCGCGGTGATGACGGCGGACTCGTAGTTCGCCGGCGCGCCGAACAGCCGGGCGAGGAGTTCGTTCGCTGCCCACGCGGCGGCGGCGAGCACGACGATGGCGTAGCCGAGGGAGACGGGAGGGTACGGCAGGACGCCGAGGAAGCCGAGGACGAGCGCGGCGGCGGCGAGGACGGCGAGGTAGTACAGCACGAGCCGGTACATCGTCGTGCGGTCGATGAAACGCTTGAGAGAGGACGTCATATGACGGTGTACGCGTGGAAGCCGCTCGTGAGGGTCGCCGTGCCGCGCGCGCCGATGGCGTAGCCCTCGAACCCCGGAAGCGCTTCGATGAAGGCGATGCCTTTCTCCCCCATCGCGAACGCCGCCGTCGCATAGCGGTCGGCCTCGAGCACGTCGGGACCGATGACGGTGATGCTCACGACGTCGGCGAGCTCCTCCGCCGGATTATGCGGGTTGTAAATGTGCGCCCCGCGGATATAGGAACCGGACGTCGCGACGCCTTTGCCGCGCGGATAGATGACCTTCACGATCTCGTCCGGACGGAACGGATTCTTGATGCCGACCGACCAGGGCGCGCCTGCCGCGTTCGCGCCGCTCATCGCGATGTCGCCGCCGGCGTTGATGAAAAAATCCTCATGTCCGCGCGCGCGGACGCGCGCGGACGCGTTTTTCACCGCCCACCCTTTCACGATGCCGGACGGATCGAGCGTGCCGTCCGGGCGGCGTATGTCGAAGTAGCCGCCCGTTTCCGCCTTCGTCCGTTCGGCGAGCGCGAACACTTCCCGCATCTCCCCGCTCGCCGCTTCCGGCGCGAGAAGCTTCCGGTTGATGCGCGAGATCTCGCTGTCGTCCTTATACGTGCTGAAACGCGCGTCGACCGCGGCGAAATACGCGAACGCGTCCTCGAGCGCCGCACGGGCATCGCCTCCCGCGACAACCACTTCGACGGGCATTCCCATAACGGGCCGAGTCTCGCGCATCGTGCCTCTGTTATCCCTGCGCTTTCGCGAGCGCGGAAGCAAGCGACTGCCGGAACGCCAAGCTCGTGTCGGTGGCGCCGGAAATGATGTCGACGTTCGCGCTCTGGGCGCTGATCGCTTCCTGCGCGAGCATCGGCATCGCCTGGCCGTTGATGAAGACCGAAGTCGAGTGCGTGTTCGGGTACCGGAGGAACGCCACGTTCGCGATGGCGCCATTCTTGACGGTCGCCCGGACTTCGAC
>JAKALC010000069.1 GCA_021813335.1 bacterium
CGCAGGTACGCTAGGAGTGTTGAACAACCTAACCACCATACGGGTATGCATACACATCGTACGCGCGACGAACGAGTCGCGCTAGCCGCTCTCCTGCGGGAGGGCTTTAACCAATCGGAAGCCGCAGAGCACCTGGGCGTTCACCGCTCGACCGTCTGTCGGGAATTGCAGCGCAATGCGCGAGAAGACGGCTCATATCACGCCACGCACGCCGACTGTCTCGCACGCGAGCGGCGCAGACAAGCGAAGGAAGATGCACGACTGCTCGAGAATAACGAACGGCTCGCCACGCTTGCCGAAGCGCTCCTCGACCCGCTCGTCTCGTCGAAGGTGATCGGATACTGTCTCGGCCGGCATCATCAGACGCCGTATGCCTGGCTGTACCGGTCACGACCGGATCTTCTCGGTCGTTTGCCGCAGAGAGGACGCAAACGGCGGCGATACGGCTCAAAGAGAGCCAAGAAGCAGGGCTGGACGAAACACGTTCGCTCGATCGAAGAACGCCCGGCTCTCGGCTGGGAAGGCGATACCATCAAGGGTTCGAGTCGAGCTCGCAGCCACCCGTGGCAGCGCGGAAAGAACGAGAACACGAACGGCCGGCTGCGCCGGCCCTTTCCAAAGCGCTCGGACTTTCGTACCGTATCAAAACGAGAGCTTGCTGACGTCGTGGATCTCATGAACCACCCGCCTCGGGAATCTCTCGGCTGGCGAACACCTTGCGCGACGTATGAGAAGGCGTGTTGCAATTCAGATTAGAATTCAAGTGCACTGCTGAAATCCGGGAACATCTCCCACGCCTCCACGTGCTCAAAATACGTTCTAACCTCGTTCAGCATTTGCCGCACCGGTGTATACTGAACGATCTATGGATGCCGCCATCGTCGCCGTCGCGCAGTACCTCTACCTCGTGCCGGTAGTGCTCTTCGTCCTCTACGGACTCGCGACGAGGCGGAAAAAAGAATTCTTCCTCTTCTCCCTTTTCGTACTGCCGACGAGCTATCTCCTCGGCCTCCTTGCCGGGCACCTGTTTTACGACCCGCGGCCGTTCGTCGCCGACCCGTCCGTGATCCCGCTCTTCTCCCACGCGCCGGACAACGGGTTCCCGTCCGACCATGCGCTTCTGACCGGCACGCTCGCGGCCATCGTCTCGGCGTTCAATGCGCCGCTTGCCGCGCTTCTCTGGCTCCTCGCGCTTCTGGTCGGCGGCGCGCGCGTGCTCGCGCACGTGCACCACGCGCTCGACATCGCGGGCTCGTTCGTTATCGCCGCTTTCAGCGCGATAGCCGTAGGAGCGCTCTTCTTTCGGTCGCGAAAAGCGCCGCCGCCGGAGAACGCGGGCGCCTAGAAGGCGCCCGTCGCTTTCGCAAGCTTGAAACCGACCCAGATGCCGGCGATGCCGCCGGCGGCGCTCCAGAGGAGGTAGGAGAAAGCGCCGCCGTTCCAGAAGTACGGGAGCACGCTTCCGACCGTCGAACCGACGATCATCCCGCCCCAGATGAGTCCCCTGCCGCTCATGCGCTCTTCATGGGAAACATTCTAGCATCCGGAGCCGCTCCATCGGCTATACTGGCAGTGATGCTCACGTCCTCCGCGCTTCTCGCGGCGCTCGCCCCCGTCCTCGTTCCCCTTTCCTTCGCGCTCCTCTTCGTCGCGCTGGTCTTCTTTTTTATGCGGCCGCGGCGCTTCTACTTCGTCCGCCACGGCGAAACAGTTTTGAATGCGCAGAATATCCGCCAGGGCGAAGAGGGCGGACTCTCCGAAAACGGCCGCGCGCAGGCGGAGCGCGCCGGGCTCTACCTCGCGCAGTTCCCCATCGAGCGCATCATTTCGAGCACGTTCGAGCGGGCGCGCGAAACGACCGCACTCATTAACGCGCATCTCAAGGTGCACGTGCTCTATTCGCCGCTTCTCGGCGAACGGCGCAATCCCTCGGAAATCGTCGGCAAGAACGCCGACGATCCGGAGGTCATCCGCATCGTCGATCAGATGGACCGCTCGTACCACATCGACTCCTACCGCTTCTCGGACGAAGAAAACTTCGAGGACCTGAAGCGGCGCGCGCGGCGCGCGCTCGCGCTCCTGGCGCGCCAGGGCGCGCGAGAAACCTGCGTCGTGACGCACGGCATCTTCCTCAAGATGCTCATCGCGTACCTCCTCTACCGCGACCGCCTCCATGCCGCCGACTACGCGAAGCTTTCGTTTTTCAACGCGTCCGACAACGCGAACATCACCGTCTGCGAATTCCATCCGTGGAAGATGCTCGGTGCGGCGCGCGGCTGGGAGGTCGTCGCCTATAACGAGACGCCTTGAAAACGCGGCGCCCGCGGTTCTCCGCGGGCGCCGCGCTCATACCGATCCCCCGCTTTAAAAATCCATTCCGCCCATGCCGCCGGCAGGCGCCTCTTTCTTCGGTTCGGGGATCTCCGCCACCGCCGCTTCGGTCGTGAGGAGGATGGCCGCCGCCGAGACGGCATTCTCGAGCGCCATCCGCGGCATTTTCGCCGCGTCGATGATGCCCGCCGCGACCATATCGTCGGCAATCTCGTCCTTCACGGCGTCATAGCCGGCCTGCGCCTTTCCGGCCTGCACTTTCTCCACGATGACCGCCGCATCGTCCTTGCCGGCGTTCAGCGCTATCTGCGCGAGCGGCACGGTGAGCGCGTTCACGACGATGCCGTAGCCCGCCTCTTCGTCCGCCGTCATCTTCTCTCCCTGCGCGGCGAGCTTCTTCGCGATTTTGGCGAGCGCCGCGCCGCCCCCCGGCACGATCCCTTCCTCGAGGGAGGCCTTCGTCGCCTTCACGGCATCGTCGATCTTGTCCTTCAGGTACTTCATCTCGGTCTCGGTCGCCGCGCCCACCGAAATGACCGCGACGCCGCCGGTCAGTTTCGCGACGCGTTCCTCGATCCGTTCCTTGTCGAACGCGGAGTCGGTGAGCTCGGCCTGGGCTTCGAGCTGGGCGACGCGCGCTTCGATGTCGGCCTTCTTGCCCTTGCCGCCCACGATCGTCGTCGCATCCTTGGTCGCCGTGACGCGCGCGGCCTTCCCGAGCATCGCGAGGGTCGCGTTTTCGAACGTGATGCCGACTTCCTCCGAAATGACCTGGCCGCCGACGACGGCGGCGATGTCCGCGAGAAGCTCCTTCTTGCGGTCGCCGTAGCCCGGCGCCTTTACCGCGAGCACGCTGAAGGAGCCGCGGAGCCGGTTCACCACGAACGTCGCGAGCGCGTCGCCCTCGACGTCGTCCGCGATGACGACGAGCTCCTTGCGCCCCGCCTGCGCGACTTTCTCGAGGAGCGGGAGGATTTCCTGCACGTTCGCTATTTTCCTGTCGGTCGTGAGGATGAGCGCGTCCTTCATGCTCGCTTCCATCCGCTCCGGATTCGTCACCATATACGGCGACACGTAGCCCTTGTCGATTTCGAGCCC
>JAKALC010000070.1 GCA_021813335.1 bacterium
GACTAACCTCGCGCCGTCGCGCGAGTTTGTCTGGGCACCGCCTCGCGGTTTTGCCTGCTGGCAAAACATCGCTCCGGCGTTTGAGTCCTATCGCGAAATGCGCCGGCATTTCGCTTACCGCGCGATACCGAATTTAAAAAAGCCCAGCAGAAGCTGGGCCTTTTTAAAATTGGTGCGCGGTATAGGATTCGAACCTATGACCCTTCCCACGTCAAGGGAATGGCATTAAACATTTTGTGGGCGGTACAGGACTCGAACCTGTGGCCACTCCCACGTCAAGGGAGTGCTCTACCAACTGAGCTAACCGCCCACAAAATGTTCAATTTCTAATGAACTCTCTTCCACCTAGCGCCTGCCTCGCCCTGCTCGGCATCGGCGCTTGCCCCGGTCATCGGATACAAGGCAAAGCAGTTTGCCTTGTATCCAACTGAGCCCTGCCTGCCGGCAGGCAGGTAACCGCGCTTGTTTCTGACGGAAAAACTATATCAAATAAAGCGTCTCGTGTCATCATGCCGCGCCGCGCCCCTTGCCTATGTGGATAATGTCGCGGCATATGCCGGCCCTTCTTTGTAGTACAATCGAGCGAGAACGGTTCCGGCCCTTATTATCGGTCAAAATATTACTACGTACTACAGCGTATATGTCAACAAAAGAAAAATGGGCGGTGTATGTCATCGTGATTGCGGTCGTCGCAGGTCTTGTGTGGTGGTATGCGTCGCCGCGCTCCGAGGAGCGCACGGAAGGGACCCCGGGCGGTCCTGCGGCGGAAAGCACCGCGGGAGAAGTGACGGAGATCCTTCCGACAGCCGCAACCGATACGTCGGATGCCGCGATCTCCCAAGACGTCGCCGCTCTCGACGCCACGATGAGCAACATATCTTCGGACTCGTCGAGCGTTGACCAGAGCATCACGGCGAGCGAGCAGCCGGCTCCGAACCTCACGCAATAGTTCGGCGGCCATTATCCATTCTCAATGAAAAGATCTCGTATGAACATTTCTCACCAAAAAACGCTTCGCGCCGGCATAGCCTTGGCCTTCGCCGCGGCGCTTCTTAGCGCCGGAGCACCGTTCGCTCTCGCGCAGGGACCTGCCGCCGGAGCGGGGAGCGAGGCGCGCACGTCCGCGGAGGCCGCTCGCGAATCCGCCCGCGCGGCCGCCGAAGCGAAGACCGTCGCCCGGCTCAAGGATCGCGCGAGCGCCGAAATAGCGCGCCGCACGGAAGCTCTCCAGCGGCTCTCGACGCGCATTCAAGACTTCAAGAATATATCCTCGAGTGACAAGGCCGCGCTCGCCGGAAACATAGAAAGCCAGCTGCAGGAGCTCGCGACGCTCAAGACGACCATCGATGCCGACACGAGCACCACGACGCTCCGCACGGACGTCGAGTCCATAACGAAGTCGTATCGGACCTATGCGCTCGTCATCCCGCAGGCGACGGTTATGGCCGCTATCGATAGGGTCAATACGCTCGCGGCACAGATGTCCCAGATCAGCGACAAGCTCGGGGCCCGCCTCGCCCAGGCGACGACCACGACGCCGCGGCTTTCGGCGGCCCAAACCGCTCTCGCCGATCTTCGGGCGAAAGTGGCCGATGCGCAGACCCAGGCCAAGAACGCGCTCGCGGCGGTGTCAGGGCTTCAACCTGACAACGGCGACAAAACCGTGATGCAGTCGAATATAACGGCCCTCAAGGGCGCCCGCTCGATGATACAGGCGGCGCACAAGGACCTTGAGACCGCACGCAAGGATATATCGACCATTCTGCGCGGTTTGCCGAAAGAAGTCCGGGCGGAGGTGCGCACGGGAACGGCCGTCCAGGGCGCGACCTCGACCGCCACGGGTACGCCAAGCGGAACGCAGTAAAGAATAGAGCGGCACTACGAAGCTAAAAACGCCCTCGGGGGCGTTTTTAGCTTGCTCGACTCAACGAGGGCCGCGCTCACTTAAGATATTCTTGGATATTCGCCTGTTGTCCCGCGTAGGTCGCCGAGCAGTGGATCTGGCGCGAAGCATCGTGCAGGTAATAGAGGCAGTCGGTCTTTTGGGGGTAAAGAACCGCTTTCATCGCGTCGATACCGGGGCTGCAGATAGCGCCCGGCGGGAGTCCGACGTGCAGATACGTGTTGTAAGGCGAGTTGGTGGACTTAATGGCCCCCGCCTTGAGGGGCGCCCACCAGCCGCTTGCCTCCGTATCGCGCGCATATTGGACCGTCGCGTCGATGTCGAGCGGCATACCGCTCAGGAGGCGGTTCCAGAGGATGCCGGAAATGAGCGGCATATCGCCGGGGCCGGCCGCCTCGCGCTGTATGATGGAAGCGAGCTTGACGACCGTCGTCCACTTGATGTTCTGAGCATAGGCCTCGTTCGAGTAGTCTGCATACTTGCTCGCGAATTCCGTCTGCATACGCCTCGCGGTCGTCGTAGGAGCTTCGCCCAGAGGAATGAGATACGTCTCGGGGAAGTAGACGCCCTCGGCATAATTCTTGTCGACGGGCGCTCCCGGCAGCGTCCAGTTGCGCAGCGTGTCGCGGGTGAGCCATTCCGACTTCTGCGCGCCGGTCCAGCCGAGCTTCTCGGCAAGGACTTCGGCGGTCTGCTCCTTCCGGTATCCTTCGGGAATGACGACCCAGACGCTCTCCGGAGCGCCCGCAAGGATGCTGGCAATTTGCCAAACGTCCATACTCTTCGAGAGCGTATAGTCGCCCGGTTTTATATTCTCCCTAAGGCCGCGCAGCGCGAGAACGGCGTCGAACGCCCACGCGTGCCGCACGAATCCTTGCGCCTCGAGCGAGTCGCCGGTCCGCGCCGCGCCGAAAGAGAGCGGAACGACGAACGACTCTTTTTCAGCGCTGAAGCGCGGAGCGCTGAACGCGAAGAAATAGATGCCGCCTGCGATAGCCAGGAGCGCGGCGCCGATCGCTGCCGCGAGCCTGGTCCTCCGGTCGCGCACCCGCCATTTGGCGAACTCCTCGAACGTTTGAGGCTTCGGTTCGGTGTTCATTTGCGGAGATGGGAGGATTCGAACCTCCGATGAGGTTTCCCCCATGCCTGATTTCGAGTCAGGTGCCTTCAACCACTCAGCCACATCTCCAGTATGCTTCGCACTGTCGCCCTTCGGGACCTGTGGCTTCGTGGTTGCCCACCTCGCGCCTCAGCGCTCGGATGGAAATCAAAGCAGTTTGCTTTCCATCCACTCAGCCACATCTCCAGTATGCTTCGCACTGTCGCCCTTCGGGACCTGCCTGCCGAGCCCACAATAAAATAGCATTTTTTTGCGTTTTCGGCAAAAAATCGCTACTATGGTGGTGTTCTTAGAGGCCTCATCGTCTAACGGTTAGGACGGCGCCCTTTCACGGCGTAAATCCGGGTTCGATTCCCGGTGAGGTCACAAATCGT
>JAKALC010000071.1 GCA_021813335.1 bacterium
CCGCTTCGCGGCACGCTCCGGCGTGCAATTCCTGACGCGGCGCGCGCAGGCGCGCCGCTCCCCCGAACAATTACTGCGTAACTTGTTGCGGGGGCAGGAATTGCACCTGCGACCTTCAGGTTATGAGCCTGACGAGCTACTACTGCTCCACCCCGCGATATATCCCGCTGACGCAGGACAAGTACTCAAAGAGTACCACACTCTGCGGAAATTGCACGCGGCCTTAGCGCCGCGCGGCGCGCTTTTCCCAGAGCACGAGAAGCGGCGCCGCAAGAAGCATCGAGGAGTACGTCCCGGCTATCATACCGGCAAGAAGCGTGAGCGCGAAGTAGCGCGTCGCCACGGGGCCCGCGAAGAAGAGCGCGAGGAGCACGATGACGACGGTGAGCGAAGTGTTGATGGAACGCGCGAGCGTCTGGCGGATGCTCAAGCCTACGATCTCCGCGAAGGTTCCGCGATCGCGCCGCGGCGCGCCCGCGCGAAGATTCTCGCGTATCCGGTCGAAGACGACGATCGTGTCGTTGATGGAAATGCCGAGGATGGTGAGAAGCGCCACGATGAAGAGCGAGTCTATCTCGGCTCCCGCGAAGCGGCCGAGCACGGCGAAGATGCCCGCCGGCACGAGAATATCGTGTACGAGAGTCACAATGGCGATGACGCCGTATTTCCAGGAAGCGACCGGCTCCGACACGTGGCGGAACGCGAACGCGATGAAAAGGATGATGCACACGACGATGAGGCCGATGGCGAGGTATCCCTTATGCAGGATCTCGGCGCCGATCGACGGCCCTATGGAGGTATACTGGTCTTCCTGCATCTGCCCCAAGGAGCCGAGCGACTGCTCGAGAGCGTTCTTCTCGTTGACCGAAAGGTCGCGCATACGGATGAGATAGCCTGCGTCCCCCGTCGCCTGGATGCGCATTTCTCCAAGGTTGAGCGGCTTCACCGCGCTCTCTACCGCCTCGACCGCGGGCCGTCCCGAAGGATACGAAATCTGAAGAAGCGAGCCGCCGGCAAGGTCGATGCCCGGCCGCAAGCCCCAGACGAAGAGAGCGAGGAGCGAGAGGAGCGAGAGCGCCGCGGGAAGGATGAGGAATTGTTTGTAGTATCGTGCAAACATAACCGTAAAATATTATTTGCGAAGCCCGGAGTTCATAAGGAACCTGCCGAACGGCCGCTCGACGTTGATGCCGAGCGCGAGCAGGAACGTGCGCGAGATCGTCACCGCCGAAAGAAGCGACACGAGAACGCCCAAGCCGAACACGAGCGCGAACCCGCGAATGACCGACGTGCCGATCCAGAAGAGAATGACGGCCGCGATGAGGTGCGCGATGTTGCTGTCGCGGATAGCGGCCCACGCGCGGATGAAGCCGTCGCGTATCGCCTGCTCGGCCTCCTTGCCGGCCGCGAGTTCTTCCTTCATACGCTCGGCGATGAGGATGTTGGCGTCGACCGCGAGGCCGACGGAGAGAACGAAGCCCGCGAGGCCGGCGGCCGTGAGTACGACCGGGATGAGCATAAAGAGCGCGAGCATAAGGACGACGTAGAGCGCGAGCGCCGCGACGGCGACGATACCGGGAACGCGGTACCAGAGAATCATAAAGACGGAGAGGATGGCGAACCCGAGAAGCGCCGCGACGACGCCCGCGTGCGCGGCCTCGCTGCCGAGGGTCGCTCCGATCGTCTGCGTCGAGGCGAGCTCTATCGGCACCGGAAGCGCGCCGAGGTTGAGGTTCGTCGCGAGGCTCTTAGCGTCTGCGGCGGTGAAGCGGCCGGAAATGATGGCCGAGCCGTTCGTGATGGGAGTCTGGATGACCGGCGCCGACAAGAGTTTGCCATCGAGGAAGATAGCGAGCTCATGGCCGACGTTCTTCGTCGTGATGTCGGAGAAGAGCTTCGCGCCCTGTGCGTTGAAGCTCACCTGAACGACCGGCTGCGTCGAGAGCGCTCCCGAGGAACCGTTGCCGAACTGGAGCTGCGCGCCGGAGAGGTACGTGCCCGTGAGGCCCGTGTCCTCGAAGGCCGAGGAGTTGAGGAAACCGGAGGCGTCGGCAAGCTGATTCTCCATACCCGGCTTCACCAGCTTGAACTCCAGGGTCGGCGTCTGCCCGATCATCGCGACCGCCTGATTGACATCGGTGACGCCCGGAAGCTCGACGATGAGGCGGTACTGCCCCGTGCCGACGACGCCGCCGCGCTCAACCTGAACGACCGGTTCGCCGACGCCGAAGGCGTTGACGCGCCGCTCAATGACCGCCTGGAGCGCCGAGAGGGAGTCGGAAATCTGGCTCTCCGGCGTCGCGCTCGTGTCGGCGACATACTCAAGGTGCGAGCCGCCCGAAAGGTCGAGGCCGAGCTTGAAGGCGAAGCGCCCGTGCGAGGCCTGTTCGCGCCATACGAAAAAGCCGATGATCGCGGCGGCAATAAGGATGAGCACGGAAAAATACCGTATCTTGAACATGGGGCACAGGATAGCAGAAAGTCCGCCTAAAACAAAGGAGTTGACACGTCCCCTTGTCAGTGGGTTAAACCGGGCTGCCGCGCGGCACCTTCCGCGAGGGTGAACAGATTTTCGAAAATCATCGTGACAGCGACAGGGCCCACCCCACCCGGAACCGGCGTGAAGACGGATGCCTTGTCGGCGCACGAAGGGTTAGCATCGCCTGCGATCTTGCCGTCCGCTTCCGAGGTGCCCGCGTCGATGAGGACGACGCCGTTTTTGATGAAAGCCGGCATAATAATGCCCGGCTTCCCCGCTCCCGAAACGATGATGTCAGCCTCCGAGAGCTCGCTGAGCGAGCCGCTTCCCTCGGTGATGACCGACACGTGCGCGCCGAGTTTTTTCAGAAGATGCGCGACCGGCTTGCCGACCAGGCGCCCCTGCCCGATGACCGCCGCCTTCTTCCCGTGCGGGCGCACGTTTGCGTACTCAAAAATTTTCGCGACCGCTTCGGCGACCGGCGCCTGGACGAGGCGCGCTTCGTCGGGTACGAGCGGATTGATGGCATCGACGTCGCGAAACGGCGGCACGCTTGCGAGGGCGCGCTCAACGTCGATCGCGGGCGGGAGCGGAAGCTGCACGATGATGCCATAGCAGCGGGAAGCGAGGCGGCCTACCGCCGCGACCGCATCCGCGGTCGCGGCGCCCTCCCCAAGCTCCTCGCGCACGAGAGTGACGTTGAGGCGTCCGGCGACGCGCTCCTTGATGCGGACGAACGAGTCGACGGCGGCATCCCCTTTCGCCATAACGACGCCGAGCGGCAAGCGCTCAGGCAGCGTTGTCCGCTCCAGCTGCAGCCGTTTCATGTTTTCCTCGGCCAGGGCTTTTCCGTCGATGATCATAGTCCGTAGGGTGACCCGGCG
>JAKALC010000007.1 GCA_021813335.1 bacterium
CCGAGGTGGTCTGCCTCGACGCGCCCGATCTTTTCGAAGGCGCCGTCGGCTCGTATTACGAATCGTTCCCGCAGGTCGAAGACGCACAGGTCATAAAATTACTTTCAATGAGCCGCCGCGTATGACTCTCTTCACGCTGCCTGTCTATGAGAGCTTCGGGCGCGCGCTCCATACGCGTTTGGGCGGGCGCGTCAAAGAGGGACGCGTCTCCGTGCGCCGCTTCCCGAACGGCGAAATGCATATCTCCGCCGAGACTCCGGTCCGAGGTGAGACGTGCGCTGTCATCGGCTGCACCGCTCCGCCCGACGAGAATCTCCTCGCGCTGCTTCTTCTCGCGCATACGCTCAAGAAAGAGGGGGCGAACAAGGTCGTCGCCGTGGTGCCCTACCTCGGCTATTCGCGGCAGGACAAGGACGAGCGCGGAGAAAGCCGCGCCATAGAATGGCTCGGGAGCGCGATGAAAGCGTCGGGCATCGACAGCGTCGTGACGCTCGATCTGCACAGCCGGGAAGACGCGGCGCTGTTCCCGCTGCCGCTCATCGACGTCTCGCCCGCCCCCGCGCTCGCTGCGGCGCTCCGCACGCGGCCCTTCGGCGGGGCTTCCTTCATCGCGCCCGATGAAGGGGCGCGGGCGCGGTGCGAGCGCCTCAAGCGGGAGCTCGGCGGAAAGGGCGAGATAACCTATTTCACCAAGCGAAGGGAAGAAAAGGGCGTCACCTCCGAACTCTGCGGGGAGATACGGCCATCCGTCGTCATCGTCGACGACATTCTCGATACCGGAACGACGCTCATTGCGGCGCTCGAGAAGCTCAGCGCCTGCGGCGTGAGATCGGCGGCGGTCGCCGTCACTCACGCGCTTTTTACGGGCAGCGAGTGGCGGAAGTTGTGGGCGCTCGGCGTCGAAGCGCTCTATTGCACGGACAGCGTCCCTCCCTCGCTCCGCTCGGGCGGCAGCGGCCAGGCCTCGGTCGTGCCGGCAGCGGGCCTTCTTGCGGAGGCGGTGCTCAAGGAGGCGCCGGGGGAGGCATAATCATTGGCCGGGCCTCTGTGGTATGCTATAGAGGCCGCGCCCATAGCGGCCATCTGCCGCCAGGCCGGCATTATTCCACACATTCGATTATCAGGTTCTTAATTATCACTAGTCACCTAAAGCGTATGAACAAGTACATCAAGGTCCTCCTCGGTTCCGCGCTCGCGCTCCTCTTCGGATTGGCGCCCGCGGCTGTCCTCGCGCAGGACGGCGGCGGCGAAGACGGCCAGCCGCAGCAACAGCAGCAGCAGGTTCAGACGGAGACGCAGGCCTCGCAGGAAGACGGCCAGACGGCCGTCCAGTACGAGCACCAGCAGCAAGGCGGCGAACAGGCAAGGGCCGAAGTCCGCACCCGCGAGGGAGAGGGCGAGTCGGGCACCAGCACGGCGAGCGAGGGAGAAAGCCAGACCGAAGATACGGGAGAGATAGAACTCGACCGCCAGTCGATCGGACTCTTCGAGCATGCGACGTCGACCGCGCTCGAGCATGCGGTCCAGAATCCCCACGTCATCGCGACGCAGGGCGAACTCCAGAACTTCGCGGCCTCGACGCTCCAGAACGACCAGAATATCTCCAACGTCACTCTCTCGTCGACGACGGTGAGCACGGACTATTCGACCAAGGCGCGCTTTCTCGGGTTCATCCCGGCGAGCGTCCCGGCGCACGTCGAGGTCTCGAACGACCGGACCGTCAACGTGAACTTCCCGTGGTGGGCGTTCCTCTTCGCGATCAACCGCAATGAGATACAGTCTCAAGCGGAACAAGCGGTACAGACGTCGCTCGGCGCGACCACGACCGCACAGACGGGAGGCGCCGCGCGGTTCACGCGAGCGCAGCAGGCGACCGTCCTCGACAACCTGATCTCGGGGCTTCAGAGTCTCTTCGGAGCTCCCGCGCCCGCAGCGACCAGCACGCAATAAGCATCAGTGATCGGCAGGACACGATCCCCGGCGCCTCCTCGAGGCGCCGGGGATCTTCGTAGTCCACACTCAGCGCGAGATTTTTCTTCGCCGCATCGCGGCGTGCACGGTATACTGATGATCTATGAAGCATCTGGTGCGCACGCTGCGCCGACAGCCGCGGCTCCTGGGAGCGGCGCTCGCGCTTGTTCTTGCCGCTCTCGGCGGCGCGTACTGGGCGCACTCTCGCGCCGCGGAGCACTCGTACAAGACGAGCGACGAAGCGTCGAGCGTCTACGTGAGGTTCGATATGGAAGCGTACGACTCCATTCAAAAGAACTATTGGAACACGCTCTCCGACGCGGACCTCTCGGATCTTTTCAGGCTCTCGCTTGAGAAGGCGGAAGGCGTTTCCTCCGTGGAACTCTCGACCTCGACGCGCTCCGCCACGGCCGCGATGCTCGGCCGGGCTTTCTCGCAGGCTACCTCGACCGAAGCGCGGCGGCAGCTCGCGCTCAATACGCTCATCGTCGCGCTCTACAATCTGGCTCCCTTGGGGCGCGACGCGCTTTTCTCCTCGGCGCAGACGACGCAGCTGCGGCAGGAGGTCGCGAACGTCAATCCGTCGAACGATCTCTACGCAACGCTCGGACTCTCCAAGGGCGCGAGCATCGCCGACGTCGGGCGCGCGGCGCGTACCAAGGAGGCTCTCCTCGAGGCCTCGAACAGCCCCGAAGCCGCGGCGGAGCTGAAGCAGGTCGCCTATGCGGCCAAGGTCCTCTCGAGCGCGGATACCAAAGCGCGCTACGACGAGTCGGGCATCGAGCCGACCGGCTTCGGGCATCTCATCGGCCGCACGCTCTACTTCGATATGTCGAAAATGTCGCCGACGACCCTTCAGGAATTCGCCCTCGCGGTCGACAGCGCCTCGACGACTCCCGGCATCGACAGTATGATCATCGACCTGCGGGGGAACGTCGGAGGCGCCTTCGATTTGGCGCCGGCGCTCCTCGGACTCTTTTTGGGGCCCAATCAATACGCGTTCGACATCTATGCGCAAGGGAAGTACGACGTGGAACGCACGACCGAACCCGCCTTCGGCGAACTCGAGCGCTATCAGGACATCGCTATCCTGACAGACTCGATGACGCAGTCGACCGCCGAGGTCATCGCGGCGGCCTTCAAGCGTTTCCGTCTGGCGCATATCGTGGGAGGGGCGACGCGCGGCTGGGGCACGGTCGAGAACACCTACCCTCTCGCGACGGACGTGGGCTCCGGCGAAACGTACTCGCTTCTTCTCGTCAACCATCTCACGCTCGATGACCGCAATCTTCCCATCGAGGGGCGCGGCGTCGAGCCCGACGTCGATATCGCGAAGGCGGGATGGCAGGACAAGCTCGCCCGCGTGTTCTCTTCATCAAGCCTCATCCGCGCGGTCGAAGGCGTCGTCCCGCATCCTCCGCAGCACTAGAAAGGCCTGGTAATCCACCGGACGCCATATCCGCACGGAAGGCGGTGCTATCATTGGATTGATGAAGAGGATCTCCTACTACATCGTCGCGATCGTCGTCCTCGGCGCGGCGTTCGTCGCGCTCTGGACCTATGAAAAATATTTCAAAGCGTCCGGCACGAACTACGTGAGCTTCGCCGTCCTGCGCGGCGACCTCCAGGAGTCGGTCAAGGTGCGCGGCACGGTCGTGCCACAGACCGAGTTCGATCTCGCGTTCCCGACGGGAGGCATCGTCGCGAGCGTCTTCGTCTCCGAAGGCGAGAAGGTCGCCGCCGACGCCCCGCTTATGCAGCTCGACACGGCGAGCCTCGAGATCGCGCGCGACCAGGAGGTCGCCGTCCTCGATCAGCAGAAGGCGTCGCTCGGGAAGCTCCTCAGCGGCGCCACCGCGGCCGATATCAATGTCTCGCAGATGAAGGTCGTGAGCGCCGAACAAACCCTCGCTGACGCCCGGACTTCGCTCCTTAACACGATGGCCGTCGCCTTCACCCAGTCGGACGATGCCGTGCGCAACAAGGCCGACGTTATGTTCTCGAATCCGACGAGCGCGCAGCCCATTTTCAATCCGGCTCTTCCCGATGCGCAGCTCGAGGCGGATATCGAGGCGCAGCGCGAGGCGCTTGAGACGACGCTCAAGACCTGGCGCCTCGCGCTCGCGACCGCGACGCAGACGAGCGCGCAAACCGCTTCCCAGGACGTCGTCAGCCGCCTTGCGGCGGTGAAAGCGTTCCTCGACGACGTCGCGCTCGGCGTCAACACCGCCGTGCCGTCCTCGTCGATACCCCAGGCCTCGCTCGACGCGTGGAAGGCCTCCATTGCGACCGCCCGCGTCAACGTGGACACGGCGCTCACGAACGTCATCGCCGCGCAGCAGGCGGTGGCGGATGCCGACTCCGCGCTTTCCGTCGCGCAGAGCGAACTCGCGCTCAAGACGAGCAAGCCGCGGCCCGAAGACATCGCCATCGCGCAGGCGCAAGTCGACCAAAGTGCGGCGCAGATAGCGTCGATCGACGAAGAGATACGCCAGTCGACGCTCCGCGCGCCGAGCGCAGGCATCGTACGCAAGCTCGTCCTCAAGAAATCGGAGACCGCGGTCGCCGGCGTCTCGGCCGTCGTCTTCTCGACCTCGGGGGAGAAGATGCAGGCCGACGTCACCGAGCTCTCCATCGGCTCCGTCCATCTCGGCCTCCAGCATAACGCGTCGATCGTTTTCGACGCGCTTCCCGAAAAGGCCTTCACGGGGACCGTCGCGGCCATCGAGCCGCAGGAGGTCGTAAAAGACAACGACGTCTACTATCGCACCGACATCACGATCGACGACGCGACTCCCGATATCCGCTCCGGAATGAACGCCGATGTCGTCATCACGGGAGAGAAGCATACGAACGTGCTCATCATCCCCGAGCTTGCCGTTTACAAGCGCGGAAGCTCGTCCTTCGTGGAGACGGCGCCCCAAGGAACGCCGCTTTCGGCTCTCTCTCCCTCGACGCTCCGCGAGCAGGAGATAGAGACCGGCATCTCCGACGGAGAATCGATCGAGGTGCTGAAAGGCCTGTCGGAAGGGGACATCGTCGTCGCTCCGACGCAGTAAC
Source organism: bacterium (assembly GCA_021813335.1). GTDB lineage: Bacteria > Patescibacteriota > Minisyncoccia > Phycocordibacterales > SBAW01 > JAKALC01. The sequence continues at coordinate 5,032 of JAKALC010000007.1, forward strand.
TCTGCTATGGCATCGCACCCGCACAGCCGCGAACCCTCCGCGCCGGCGCACGCCGTCTACGATCCGGTGTGCGGAATGAATCTCGCGGGAATGGGCGACCTGCGCGAAAAAGAGCACGGAGGAACCTCTTACTACTTTTGCGGCGACGGGTGCTTCGAGCGCTTCGAGGACGAGCCGGAGCGCTTCCTCGGCGTGCCGCTCATCAAGCTCCGAAACATCTCGAAGCGGTACGTCGCCGGCGTCGTCGAGGCGCCCGTCCTGCGCGGCCTCGACCTCAATATCTGGGAGGGCGATTTCGTCGCCGTCATCGGCGCGTCGGGTTCGGGGAAAAGCACGCTCCTCAATATGCTGGGACTCCTCGACCTCCCGACCTCGGGAGACATCTTCTACAAGGGGAAGAACATCGCGCTCCTCAAGGAGGACGAACGCGCGGCATTCCGTTCGACCACGTTCGGATTCGTCTTCCAGCAGTACAATCTCATCCCGTGGCTTACCGCGTACGAGAACGCGCTCGTGCCGCTCATCTTCGCCGGACGCCGCGAACAGGAGCGCGAACTCGCGGGGCGCTTCAGGGAGGTCGGCCTCGGCGAGCGCACGCACCACCGGCCCTTCGAGCTCTCGGGCGGCGAGCAGCAGCGCGTCGCACTCGCGCGCGCGCTCGCGAACGACCCCTCCGTCATCTTGGGCGACGAACCGACGGGCAATCTCGATTCGGCGACCGGCCACCTCATACTGGAGAAGCTCATCGGCCTCAACCGCGAGCGCGGCAAGACGCTCATCATCGTGACCCACGACTCTTCGATCGCCGAGCAGGCGAACGAGATCATCACCATCCAGGACGGACGCACCTTGCGCGACCATCATATCCATAAGAAACGCTTCACCGGCGCCTGATCCCCCTATGTTCCAAGACTTCATCACGCTGACCTTCAAGAGCTTGCGCCACCGGCCGCTTCGGAGCTGGCTTACGGTCGTCGGCATCGTGCTCGCGGTCGCGCTCGTGGTCGCCATCTTCGCGCTCGGCTCGGGCGTGCAGGGGCTTCTGTCGAAGACCCTCCAGATGTTCGGCTCCGATCTCGTCATCGTCTACCCCGGCAAAGAAACCAATCCCTTCACGTCGATCGTCGGCGGCCAGCGCTTCCGCGAGAGCGATATCACGGCGCTCGAAATGCTGCCCGGCGTCGCGTTCGTGGCGCCCGCCGACGTGAGCTCGATGAACGTCGAGTACAACGGCGAGAAGCAGACCGCGATGGTGCACGGCATCCCCTGGAAGCCGCTGCAAACCATCTTCGAGGAGTCGCAGGGCGCGCGGATGCAGGACGGCGCCTGGCCTTCGCTCGACGACTCGAACGACGTCGTCCTGGGCTCGCTCGCCGCGTCAAAACTTTTCAAAACGCCGGTCAAGGTGGGTGATGACATCATCCTGCGCTCGAAGCATATGCGGGTCGCGGGCATCCTCTCGTCGATGGGGAACCAGGAAGACGATAACTCGTTCTTCCTCTCGCTCACGATGTTCCACGCGATCTCCGGCAAGGGGCCGGGCGCCTTCTCCGCATTCGTCAAAGCCGTGCCGGGGACCGATCTCGCGGTCTTGAGCCAGGAGATAAAGTTCGAGCTCTCGAAGCAGGACGTCGTCCACGATTTCTCGGTCATAACGCCGAGCCGCGCGAACGAGATCGTCGGGAACATCCTCGGCATCGTCGAGTTCGCGCTCCTCGTCATCGCCCTTATGTCGCTCGTCGTCGGCGCCATCGGCATTATGAACACGATGTACACGTCCGTGCTCGAGCGCACGAAGCATATCGGCATTATGAAAGCGGTCGGCGCGACCGACGACGCGATACTCTCGCTCTTCCTCATAGAGTCGGGAATGATCGGCCTCGTCGGCGGAGTGCTCGGCATCGTGCTCGGCATCGCCGCGGCGTGGGGAGTCGGCATTCTCGCCGCGGGCCTGGGCGTCGGCGGCCTCTTTTCCTTCGCGACGCTCGACTTCTCGGCGTTCCTCGTCGTGCTCGTCGTGACGTTCATCACGGGGACCATCGCAGGCTTCCTGCCCGCCCGCGCGGCTTCCCGGATGCAGCCCGCCGAGGCGCTGCGGTACGAATGACGCCGCGTGCGCTACAATGAAGAGGATTCTCGCCCGATTTTATCAACGCTTTAGATAACCACCCCCATCGCTATGGCCCCCGCTCCGAAACTGCAGATATGCATCGCCGGTTCCGCCGCCGACCAACACTACGGACCCGAGCTTGAAGCGCTCGCGAGCGAGGTGGGGCGCCTCGTCGGCGAGTCGGGCAATATCCTCGTCTTCGGCGCCAACGTCGACACCGACACTCTGGGGACGGTCGCCGCCCGCGCGGCGCGCCGCGCGGGCGGACTCGCCGTCGGCATCACCTACGGCACGGATAAAAATATCGTCTTCCGCGAGGACAGCACCGATGTCCTCGTCGCGACCGGCAGCGAGCGCGGCGGGGGACGGGAATTCGTTCTCATCCACTCCTGCGATGCCGTCATTATGATTGCGGGAGGCGCGGGGACGCTTACCGAAGCGGCGATCGCGTACCAGGAATACGTCCCCATCGTGGCCCTCGCGGGTTCGGGAGGATGGGCCGACAAGCTCGCCGGAACCTTCTTCGACGCCCGCGAACGGGTTCCCGTTCTTTCGGCGCGGACGCCGGAAGAAGCGGTTGAGATCGCCCTTCGCGAAGGCGCCAAGCCGAAGATCCGCGTCGTCTAGGGCGCGGCCGCCCGCCTATGCGGTACCATCACTATTCGAACAAGGAGCTCGCGGACATCCTCCGCGAGATGGCCGCGTTCTATGAGATGGAGGGCGTCGCCTTCAAGCCGCGCGCCTATGAGCGCGCGGCGGACAGCATCGAGTCGCTCGGCAACGATGTGTACGACGAGTATCTCGAAGGCGGCGAAAAGAAGCTCGACGAGATCCCCGGCATAGGCTCCGGCATCGCCGAGCATCTCAAGGAGCTCTTCGTCCGCGGGAGCTTCAGGGAGTATGACGCGTTCCGCAAAAAAATACCGGTCAAGGTGCTCGAGCTTACGGGCGTCGAAGGCGTCGGCCCCAAGACCGTCAAGGCCCTGTGGGAGAAGCTCAAGGTCAAGGACGTGGATGATCTCGAGCGGGCGCTCGTCCGGCACCGCGTGGCCGCGCTCGAAGGGTTCGGCCCCCGCTCGGAAGAAAAAATGAAGAAGGGGATAGAGCTCTATCGCCAGTCGAATAAGCGCTTCGTACTTGGTTTCATCTTGCCTACGGTCAGTAAGCTTGAAGAGAATATCAAACGGATCCCCACCGTCTCTTCAGTCGCGGTCGCCGGCTCCGTGCGGCGCCTCAAGGAGACCGTGGGCGACGTCGACATCCTCGTCGCCGCGTCGGGACCGGAGCGGGTGATGAAAGAGATAACCGCCCTGCCGAGCGTCTCCTTCGTGTACGCCGAAGGCCCGACGAAGACTAACCTCCGCCTCGCCTCCGGCATCGACGTCGATATCCGCATCGTTCCCGAAGCGTCGTGGGGCGCGGCGCTCAACTACTTCACCGGCTCGAAGCCGCACAATATCGAGCTGCGCACGCTCGCGCTCAAGCAGGGCTGGAAACTCAGCGAGTACGGCCTCTTCCGCGGCGAAAAGATGATCGCCGGAAAGACCGAAGGCGAGCTCTACCGCGCGCTCGGTCTGCGCTATATCGAACCCGAACTGCGCGAGATGACGGGCGAGATAGAGGCGGCGCGCGAGGGGAGGCTGCCCGCGCTCGTCGGGTATGGCGATCTCAAGGGAGACCTCCACTCTCACACCGATCGCACCGACGGGACGGCCTCGATCGAAGCGATGGCCGATGCCGCCGAAGCGGCGGGGCTCGAGTACCTCGCGATCACCGACCACACGAAGGCGCTTCCTATGGCTTCCGGTATGAACGAGACGGAACTTCTCAAGCATCGCGCTCGGATCGCCGAGGCGCAGGAGAAGCGGGCAGCGGCGGGCAAAAAGTTGCGCCTCTTTTCGGGCGTTGAGGCGAACATTATGAAGGACGGCTCGCTCGACATCGACGACGCGGCGCTCGCCCGGCTCGATATCGTCGGTGCCGCCGTGCACAGCCATTTCGGGCTTCCCAAAAAGGAGCAGACAGCGCGCGTCGTCCGCGCGATGGAGAATCCGAACGTCGACATCATTTTTCATCTCACGGGACGGCTCCTCGGCCGGCGCGCGCCGATCGAGCTCGATGAGGACGCCGTCATCGCCGCGGCGAAGCGCACGGGGACGATCCTCGAGATCGACGCTTTTCCGGAGCGGCTCGACATCGGGAGCGAACTCATACGGAAGTGCGTCAGGGCGGGCGTTCCTATGGTCGTCGACTCCGACGCGCATTCCGTCGACCACTTCGCGGCACTCCGGCTCGGTCTGGGACAGGCCCGCCGCGGCTGGGCGGAGAAAAAGGACATCCTCAACACTCTCCCGTGCGCGGAGTTCCTGCGCCGCTTGAAACGCTAGCGGGTAGCCGTTAGGATACTTCGTATGGCCACTCTCCCGGCGAACGAACACCCGCGCGTTCTTCTGACCGATCGCATCCTCGATCGGCTCATCCTCCGCTTCTTCCCCGATTCCGTGACGCCGAATCGCATCACGGCGTTCCGTTTCGTGTCGGTGCCCGTCGTCGTGTATCTTCTTCTCGTCCATTCGTACGCCTGGGGGGCCGCGCTCTTCGCCGTCTCAGCGTTTTCCGACGCACTCGACGGCGCGCGGGCGCGCACGCGCAACCAGGTGACCGAATGGGGGAAGGTCGCGGATCCCTTTGCCGACAAGCTGCTCGTAGGCGCCGCCGCCATCATCATCGTGGCGCGCTACATCGGCGTCTGGATCGCGGCGGTCGTCGTGTGCGTCGAAGTGCTCATCGGCGGACGGGCGCTCTACCTTCTGTCGCAGGGGAAGAGCCTCGAAGCGAAGCGCGACGGGAAGATAAAGATGATCCTGCAATCCCTCTCGCTTATGACCCTCTTCGCGTATCTCTTGACCGGCACCCCGGCGCTTCTCACCGCCGCGACGTATATGCTCGGCGCCTCGGTCGTCTTCGCGCTCCTCAGCCTCACGGTCTACGCGTCGATATAATCTTTCAAACGGCTTATGCGCTTGACGAGCAGCGTCTTCGAAGAAAACGGACCCATCCCTCGCCGCTATACGTGCGACGGCGAGAACGTGAATCCGCCGCTCTCGTGGAGCGGCGCCCCCGCAGGGGCGAAATCGTTCGCGCTCGTTATGGACGACCCCGACATCCCGGACTTCGTGAAGGAGCGGCACGGCATCTCGGAGTTCGATCATTGGATCGTGTTCAATATTCCGCCGTCTTCCTCCGCGATCGGCGAGGGGGAAGCGCCTCCCGGAATCTCGGGACGCACTTCCGCGGGAGGGTCTTCATATATCGGCCCGTGCCCGCCCGACCGCGAGCATCGCTACGTCTTCCAGCTTTTCGCGCTCGACGACACCCTGCCGCTTTTCGAAGAAGCGGCGAAGGCGGACCTCTTCGCCGCGATGGAGGGGCACATCCTCGACCGCGCGACGCTCGTCGGCCGATATAAGCGCGCCGCGTGAGCGGAACGTAAATGTGTATAAGGAAATCCCGCCCCGTTTTCGGGGCTATACTTTCTATGTGGAGTCTTCATCCGCGAATACTCTTGCGCGCCAGAACGGACCTCGCCTCCTCGATCTTCCGGACGTTGCCGCAAGCATCCTCGACAACAGTTTCGAGGGAGTGCTTATCGTCGATGACACGAAAGAGCGCCTCATCCGGTACGTGAACGCCGCATGGGAAAAACATACCGGCTGGAGCGCTCGCGAGGTCGTCGGCATCAAGAGTCCGAACATCCTGAAGTCGGGGCAGCAGAACGCGGCGTTCTACGACTCGCTCTGGAAGACGCTGGCCGAAGGCAGGCTCTTCCACGCGGAGATCGTGAACCGGCGCAGGGACGAGAGCCTCTATGACGCCGAGATAAACATCTTCCCGCTGCGGGCCGGCGGCGAGACGCTCTACGTCGAGGTCAGCCGCGACGTCACCGCCGAGAAGGCGGCCCGCCGGCAGCTCGAGGAAGAGAAACAGCGCGAACAAAAACGGCTCGAAAGCCTCGTCGCTGAAAAGACCAGATCGCTGAACGAAAAAGTGGAAGAGCTCGAGAGGATAAACGGGGTCTTGGTCGGCCGCGAATTGAGGATGATCGAGCTTAAAAAAGAGAACGCCGGCCTGAAGGAGAAGGCGCGGCTTCCCGGCAGGGCGTGAGCCCGGCGCATCCGCTTCGTATCCGCCAGCGACTCCCTCGAACCTTGAAGAGCCACGTATGGAACATCGATCGTCGAGAATGAGATATTTCGTCCCGCTCCTCGTGCTCGGAGCGCTTCTCGCGGCGACCGGCGCCGTGCGGCTGTTCGTGGCGCACGACACCGCCGATCTCGTGAAGGCTCATTTCGACGAGCAGGCCGGAGCATCGGCCGATGCCATCAGGAATCTTCTCGGCTACTACCAAGACGAACTCCAGCAAGTGCAGACGCTGGCCGAGATAAATCCGCCCCAAAGCCGCGAGGAGTTCTCCTCGCTCTTCAAGGCCGTCCCGGGCTCGACCCAGTACCCAGGCGTCGCGGCGATCGTCCTCGCGCAGAAGGTTTCTCTCGGCGATCTCCCGGCGTTCGTCGCGAGGATGCGGAACGAATATCCCGACTTCGCGGTCTCGCCCTCGGGCGCTCGCCCCGAGTATTACATCCTCGTCTACAGCGAGCCCTACCAAGGCAACGAGCAGGTCATCGGCGTCGACATCGCCGCCCACGACGGACGCCGCATCGCCGCGATGAACGCCCGCGACAGCGGTTCGATCGCGGCGTCGACGCGAGTCGAACTGCTCACGGACGCTCCGGGCGAGCGCACCGGGATCGTACTCTTCGCCCCGCTTTATCGCACCGGTATGCCGCTTTCGACCGTCGCCGAACGGAGGCGGGCTGTCACGGGCACCATCAATATGGCGCTCTCGACGGATGTTCTCTTCCGCAGCGCTCTTGCCGCGAACTCGGCGATCGATCTCGACGTCTACGACGGCACGACGACCGCGCGCAGCTCCCTTCTCTTCGACTACGATCACTCCGTACTGAACGGCAGCAGCACGCTTGCGATGAGCGCTCCCTCCCTGTCCGGCTCGCCGCTCCAGGAGACGCGGCAGCTCGCAGTCGGCGACCGAACCTGGACCGTCGTTTTCCGTGCGCTTCCGACGTTCGAGGGCAGCGTTCTTTCCGTCTACGGGCGGCTCGCTCCCTCGATCGTTCTCGCCCTCGGCACCGTCCTGAGTTTCCTCATATCGTTCCTCGTGTATGTCATTATGAGCGCGCGCGAGAGAGCTCTCGTCCTCGCGGACGAAGCGACGGCGAACTATCGGCGCTCGAACAAAGAGCTTGAACGGAAAACCGCCGAGCTGTCCGAAACGACGCGGCGCGTCCAGGAGCAGAACAAGGCGCTCACGGAGACGCGGACGGCCATCCTGAACGTCCTCGACGATCTCAATGCCGAGAAAGAAAGGACCGAAGAAGAGCGGGCGAAGGACGAAGCGATCCTCGAGAGCATCGGCGAAGGGCTCGTGGTCGTCGACACGCAAGGCACGATCATCGTGATGAACAATATGTTCGAGAAAATGCTCGGCGTGCGCAAAGACACTATACTCGGAAAGTCGTATACGGCCGCTTTCATCTTGGCGGATGAACATGGCGTACCGCTCGCCGAAGAGAAGAGGCCGCTCTCGCGGATCCTGACGAGCGGCACCGCCGTGGCCGAAACGCTGCAGCTCATAAAGAACGACGGCTCTCTTCTGCCGGTCAGGATAACCGTGACACCGGTCTTCGCCGGCTCGAAGCTCATCGGCGGCGTCGACATCATCCACGATCTCTCGAAGGAGCGGGAGATAGAGCGATTGCGCGCCGATTTCCTCGCGCTTGCTTCGCACCAGCTCAGGACTCCGCTCTCCGGAACGAAATGGCTCATCGAGACGATGCTCGCCGGCGTCATCGGCACCTTCACAAAAAAACAAAAAGAATATCTCCGGAACATCTACCTGACGAACGAGCGGATGATACGGCTCGTCTACGATATGCTCTCCGTCCTGCGGCTCGAAAGCAACGACGCGGCGGTCGAGACGAAGACGATATCCGCGCGCGAGCTCTTCGACGACATTCTCGTGACCTCCAGAACGGCGGCGCAAAGCAAGAAGATGCGCCTCCAGAGCTCGCTTTCCCAAGGAGAGGAAGTCAAGCTCACGACCGATCCCGTCATCCTGCGGTCGATACTCGAAAACTTCGTTTCGAACGCCATCAACTACTCGCCGGAGAGGAGCACGGCCGTTCTCGCCGCGCGCAGCGAGGGCAAGGATATCGTCTTCAGCGTCGCCGACACCGGCATCGGCATCCCGCCCGACGAACGCCGCAAGATCTTCGAACGATTCTACCGCGCGTCGAATGCGCGGGCGCAGAAGCCCGACGGCACCGGGCTCGGCCTCTATATAGCCAAAGTCCTTTCCCAAAAAATAGGCGCAACCATAACGTTCGATTCCGAACTTGGAAAGGGAACGACCTTTTACCTGCGTATCCCCAAGAGCCGGTAGCACGGCGCGCGCGCGGGTATATAGTAGAACGAGGGTTCGACCCGACCAATGCAGGCGTTATCAGCATAACCTCCAGGAATACCGCGCACGCTCTATGAACCACATTCTGATCGTCGAGGACGAAGACTTTTTGATACGCGTCCTGCAAGACAACTTAGCGACCGAATCCTTCACGACGGATGTCGCGCGCGACGGCTATGAGGCGATGGACAAGATACGGCGCGACCGTCCGGCGCTCGTGCTCCTCGACCTGCTCCTGCCGAAGAAAGACGGCTTCGAGGTTCTCGAAGAGATAAAAAAGAATCCCGACCTGAAGCTCATCCCGGTCATCGTCCTCTCGAACTTGGGCGGCGACGCCGATCTCAAACGGGCCCTGTCGCTCGGCGCCGATGACTACTTCGTGAAGTCCCAGCATCCCATCACCGAAGTGGTCGAGAAGGTCAAAGAATATATGGAAGGCGGAAAGGCTGTGAAGCCCCGCTGAGCCGCGCTCGTTTTCCCCCTACTACGCAATTCCTGCGATCGGAGCTGGTGCGAACTATAGATGCAGTATGCCGCGCCTCGGCCGGAATAATATCGTTTTCCTTATCGCGCTCGTCGCGGTAGCTTTCGGGCTCTCTGCATCTCCCGCCTTCGCGACGGTAACCGTCACGCCGGCGACAGGCGGCAGCTCGATCTCCGCGGATACGACGGGAGGAACGTACACGACGCTCACCGGCCCCACGATCCTCGAAGGGGCCTTCCGCGACTTCCCGGCATCGGGCACGTTTGTCTTGACCGCGCCCTCCGGATTTTCCTACAACACGGGTGCCACCGTAACGTCGACGATAACAAGAACCGTTGGCACGGGCACCTGCTTCAGATTTACGTCGACCACGGCAACGCCGACAGCGACCACGATAACCTTCACACTCAATGCGCGGGATGGAGGTTCAAACACAACGCGTTGCCAGGTCGTCTTCTCGAACATTCAAGTGCGCCCGACCGCGGGCACTCCACTGGCTTCCGGAAATATAACTAAAGCGGGAACCGCCTCGGTCTCCGGCATCACGAACGGCGTCACCAATCTCGGCACGCTTACCGAGGTCGCCGGCGCCGCGACCAACCTTTCGATAGCGACGCAGCCGTCGCCTACGGCGACCGCCGGGGTCGCGTTCGCGATTCAGCCCACCGTCGCTGTCCGCGACCAGTTCAACAATGTCCGCACGCAAGATTTCTCGACCGTCGTGACGGCGGCGCGCAGCGCGGGTACCGCGGCCCTTCAAGGAACGCTGACCGCGACTGCGT
>JAKALC010000008.1 GCA_021813335.1 bacterium
GGCATATTGTGCGGTGGGCCGAGCAAGCGGCTCGGAGCCGGCGCCGCGCCGGGGTTTGAAAATTGAAAATGAGAAGGGGCTGCGCGGGCATCGTGTTGCAGATGCGCTGTGGCAGCCCCGAAAGGTGGTGAACCTGCATGCAGCCGCGGGTGGCGGCCGAGCAAGCGGCTCTGCGGACGACGCCGTGGTTGGGCTTGATCCGCCCCGTCTTATGGCCCGGGTCCCTGCCGGGCGATGGTTGATGGGCGCCGATGACGGATGCGGCGCCCTAATGTGATGAGAAATACCGCTTTCGCTGGCGTAGACCCTGGAAGTGGTCTAGTGGCCGGCTTGATGGTCGCGAATGCGCCTGACGCAGCCGTACTGCGGTGAATGCCCGGATCTCATCGAGTATTTCCTCCGTATGGTTGAGTGAACTCCCCCCGGCCTCTCCAAATACAGGAGCCCGAGGATTGATTAAACGGTAGCGTCGAAGAGAGGGGATGTCAATCGGCGTATGCAGGCGGATCCTGAGGTCGCTTTTTGCGGCAAAATATGCTAAAATAGTGCTACGTATGGTCATAACCTACCACGGGGGAGAATGCTTCAAGGTATCTCAGGGCGACCTCACGCTCGCCTTCAATCCTCCCTCTAAGGACTCCGCTCTCAAGGTTTCGAAGTTCGGTTCGGATATCGTCCTCTCTTCGCTCGATCATCCCGACTTCAACGGCGTCGAAACGGCCTCTTTGGGAGACAAGAAGCCGTTCGTTATCACGGGCCCCGGCGAGTATGAGGTGCGCGGCGTCGAGGTCCGCGGCTTCGCATCCGAATCGTCCTACGGCAAGAAAAAGGGCCTCAACACCATCTACAGCGTTTCGCTCGAAGGAATGAATCTCTGTTTCCTCGGCGCTCTTGAGGGGAGCGACCTGCCCCACGACGCCAAGCAAGGGCTCGAGGATATCGACATCCTCTTCGTGCCGATAGGCGGCGAAGGAGCCCTCGATTATTCCGCAGCGTACAAACTCGCGGTACAATTGGAACCGAACATCATCGTCCCGATGGGGTACGGCGACGGGGGGCAAAAAGACGCGCTCAAACTTTTTCTCAAGGAGGCGGGCGCCGAAGGAGAGAAGGCCGTCGACCGCCTGACGCTCAAAAAGAAGGATCTTGAAGGGAAAGAGGGTGAGATCGTCATCTTGGAGAACAGCTAAATCTATCCAACGAGCTATGAAAGACTACATCGCAAAGCTGCACGCCCGTCCGAGCCACGAGAAGCGGCGCTTCTCGATGCGCGCCGCGGCCGGCGTGATGGCGGCGGTCTTTCTCATATGGCTCACGACGTTCAGCTTCCGGCTTGAGAACGATATCGCGCAGCAAGGGGCCGCGGATCAGGCCGACGCCAACTTCTCGGGCCTCGCCGCGGTAACGGCGTCCGTCGGAAGCGATATCGCAGGAAAGTTCGGCGAGATACGCTCGACCCTAAGCGCGCTCTCGGGGCCGGGCTTGCCCGCGCGCACGGCGTCCTCGCCGCAGGCGGCGCCGGCTGTCGTCATCGCGCCGCCTGCCGGAACTCCCGCGGCGACGTCGAGCGGTTCGAATTGACCGCGAAATGTGGTATGTTCACACCCCGGCCTATTCCGCGTGCATCCATTTTTGAATAGCGGATAATCCCGAAGCGAACGAAATATCTATGGCGAAAAAAGACGAACAACCTGAGATCGAACTGTCCGACGAACGGGGCGGCATCATTCCGCGCTCCATCTCGGTCGAGATGCGCGAGTCGTACCTCGACTACGCGATGTCGGTCATCACGTCGCGCGCCCTTCCCGACGTGCGCGACGGCCTCAAGCCCGTGCATCGCCGCATCCTCTACGCGATGCATCGGATGGGCCTCACGGCGGGCGCGCGCTCGCGCAAGTCGGCGGCCGTGGTCGGCGACGTGCTCGGTAAATACCACCCGCACGGCGACGCTTCGGTCTACGACGCTATGGTGAAGATGGCGCAGGACTTCTCGATGCGCTACCCGCTCGTCCTCGGCCAGGGAAACTTCGGCTCGATCGACGGCGACTCGGCCGCCGCGATGCGCTACACCGAAGCGAAGATGTCGAAGATTTCGGCCGAGCTCCTCAACGACATCGACAAGGAGACCGTGAACTGGCGGCCCAACTACGACGGCACGCTCAAAGAGCCCGAAGTTCTGCCGGCGGCGCTTCCGAATATCCTTCTCAACGGAACGCTCGGCATTGCGGTCGGTATGGCGACCAACGTCCCGCCACACCATCTGGGCGAGGTTTCGGCGGCGCTCCAACATCTCATCGACGAGCCGCAGGCCTCGGTCGAAGACTTGATGCAGCACCTTTCGGGTCCCGACTTTCCGACGGGCGCCGTCGTCTACAACAAGAAAGATCTTCTCCACGCTTACCAGACCGGCAAGGGCAGCGTCGTCGCGCGCGGCCAGGCCGACATCGTCGAGGACAAGAAAGGCAATTTCCAGATCGTCATCACCTCGATACCGTACCGCGTCAACAAGTCCGACCTCATCGTGCGCATCGCGGACCTCGTGCGCGAAAAGAAGATCGACGGCATCCGGGGCCTGCGCGACGAATCGACGCGCGACATACGCATCGTCGTCGATCTCAAGCAGGGCGCGCGGCCGCAGAACGTCCTCAACTATTTGTATAAGCACACGCAGCTCGAGGACCCGTTCCACTTCAATATGGTGATGCTCGTCGACGGCGTGCCGCAGACGATGTCGCTCAAGTCGATCCTCCAGGAGTTCATCAAGCATCGGCAGGAGGTCGTGCGCCGCCGCACGGAGTTCGATCTCAAAAAGGCGCAGGAGCGCGAGCACATCCTCCTCGGCCTCTCGAAGGCGCTCGACCATATCGACGAAGTCATCAAGACCATCCGCGCGTCGAAGGACGTCGTCGAGGCGCACGCGAACTTGATGAAGAAGTTCAAGTTCTCGGAGCTTCAGGCGACCGCCATCCTCGAGATGCGCCTCCAGCGGCTCGCGAACCTCGAGCGCAAGAAGATCGAGGACGAGCTCACCGAAGTGCAGAAACAGATCGCCGAGTTCGAGGCGCTCCTCAAGAGCGAGAAGAAGATGCTCGGCGTCGTGAAGAGCGAGGCCGCGGCGGCGGCCGAGCGCCACGCCGATCTCCGCCGCACCAAAGTCGTGAAGGGTGAGGCGGGCGTCATCTCCGTCGAGGATATGGTGTCCGACGAAGAACAGGTGCTCGTCCTCTCCGCGGGCGGCTACGTGAAGCGCACCTCGCCCGAGGAATACCGCCGCCAGAAGCGCGGGGGAGTCGGCGTCATCGATCTCGATACCAAGGAAGAAGATTTCGTCACGACCTTCCTCACGACTTCGACCCACAGCGACCTCCTCTTCTTCACCGACCTCGGCAAGGCGTATCAGATAAAGATGTACGACCTTCCGGAAGGCAAACGCTCGACCAAGGGCAAGGCACTCGTCAATTATCTTTCCATATCGGACAGCGAGCGCATCTCGTCGGTCTTGCCGATGCGCAAAGGGGAGAAGGAGGGCGAGCACTACCTCTATATGATAACGAAGCACGGCGTCGCGAAAAAAGTCGATGCGACGGCGTTCCGCGACGTGCGGCGCTCGGGCCTCATCGCGATGAAGCTTCAGAAGGGCGACGAGCTCATCGCGGCGCTTCTTGTCGACAAGGGCGACGAAGTGTTCCTTTCGACCGCCAAGGGCCAGTCGATCCGCTTTAAGGAAAGCGACATCCGTCCGATGGGCCGCACCGCGGGCGGCGTGCGTGGTATGAAGCTGGGGAGCGGCGATGTCATCGTCGGCGCCGGCGTCATCAAGAAGGGCATCAAGGGCCAGGAAGTGCTCGTGGTGTCGCGCAACGGCTATGGCAAGGCGACCAAGACCGAAGAATACAAGACCCAGAAGCGCGGCGGCTCAGGCATTAAGACTATGCAGGCAACGGGGAAGACCGGGCCGCTCATCACCTCGCGCATCATTACGCGCGGCGAGGGAGGGGAGGAAGAGATCGTCGTCATTTCCAAAAAAGGCCAGGTCATCCGCACGGGCCTCGATGAGATAAAAACGCAATCCCGCTCCACCCAAGGCGTCCGCATTATGAAGTTGCGCGAGGGCGACGCCATCGCAAGTTTCGTGTGTTTGTAGTTTGCACGGGAAATAACACAAAAGCCCCATTAAATGAGGCTTTTGTGTTATTAAGGATTACAGAATTGAACAAAATACTAGTTATCCACAGTACAGTTCTTTTTTAAAGACACAGTAAATGCTATAATAGACGGCACAGACAGCATATGGCATTTGAAGAATTTAAACCCACAGTAGGAAGATTTACACCTACAATAAGTATTGGTAGGAGTGGTTTTGGTTTTAGTTCTGGATTTGCGAAAAAATATGGCTCATTAATTGAAAAAAAGGACGGAATGAGTGGAATCAAATTATATTTTGATCGGGATAGATTGGCTGTTGGTTTCAAAATTGTGTCGACGCAAGAGGATGGGGTCATCAAATTGAAATCGATACCAAATGGCGGGTATTTTCTTGGTGCCCGTTCGTTTCTGGTCAAATATGACATTGTCCGCACGCAATTTGAACTTCGATACCAACCAAAAGTTGAACAATCTTCCGACGGACAACTTTTCGTGATCGAACTCAAACGGAAAGTTTGATGAACCTTGAAAATAAATACTCTTTCGAGTGCAAAGGATGGGCCGGTAGCCTATGTTAGTTAAGGCGGCGGGCCGTTAACCCGCGACAGATGGTTGGTCGCCACTTAAGACGTGAGTGCGATTCTCACCCGGCTCACTCTTTGCACTTGAAAAAGTACTTCCCCATCCATTTTTGACGGATGAGACATGTGCGGGTGTAGCACAATTGGTAGTGCGGGACCCCTGGAAGGTTTTGATGGTGGTTCGAATCCACCCACCCGCGCATGTCTCATCCCGCAATATTTCCAATCAAAGAGAAAAAACCTACAGAACCAAACCGTAGGGTATTGAACACTCCATTAGATTAATTACCCCTTTTTTCATATGCAGCATAGCTGCTAGAAAAACTACGCTGAGCACTATATCAAACCTACATACTATTACAACCGCTGACGGAATATATTGCTAGTTTTTTATCCACATCCCCAACCCAAAAGGACTGTCCTTCCCCAGAAAACAAGGCCGGGCCTTGTAGTGGAGTTGTCCACAGCCAAAAAGGACCGTCCTTTCTAGGAAAGGACGGTCCTTTTGTGTCGGGTTGGATCGGGGAAATAAAAAGGCCGGGAGAAACTCCCGGCCGGCCCCCGTGTACGCGTTGCTGTTTGCGATGGCTCGCTTGTCCGTGCCGCGCTATCGCGGGCCTATCTGTCGGCGAGCTTCTTGCCGCCCCAGCCGCCGACCGCGGTCCAGAAGGCGTGCCAGCCGCTCGAGATCCAGACGCCGCCGGTCACGACGTTCCCGACGACCATACCTGCGGCGATGTAGACGAGCTGCTTGCCGGTCAGGCCGAAAGCGACGGTATCGTCGGCCGGTGCCGGAGCGGCGCCGCCGCCCGAGGACGTGGTGCCGGCGGCAGCGAGCATTGTCGGCTGGCCCTGGCCCGTATTGGCCGCGGCGAGCATTGTCGGCTGCGGCTGCGGCTGCGGCGCCGGCGGTGCCGTCGTGTCGGCCGACGCGGCCGCGATCGTGGCGATGCCGTTGCCGATGGCGGCTTGGTCTTGCCCGCCCTGCGCGATGCCGAAGAAACTCAGACTCAAAGCGGCAGCGGCTGCTGCCAAGATGACGCGTCGTTTCATTCTCTTCCCCTTCTCCTTTGGTTGTGCAACAAAAAGCCCTTGCGGGCCCGTATATGGCCCGTGAGAGCGCCATCTGCGCCAACTCTACGCCGAGTTCGAAAGACGTCAAGCCGCCCCCGTGGATATTCACAGCATACAAGGTCCGGCCTTGTAGCGGCTGGAAACCGGACCTTGTGTTCGAGATTGGTATACAATGGAGCCATATGTACGGACGCGAACATATGCCGGCCCATTCGGCACAGGAAAAAACCGGCGCCTTCCTCGATCCAAGACGCGTCGTCAAATCGGCGGAATTCCACGAAGGGATGAAGGTCGCCGACTTCGGCAGCGCGTCCGGCTTCTTCACGCACGAGGCGGCTCGACTGGTAGGCCGCCACGGCGAGGTGTGGTCCATCGATCCCAACCGCGAGCTCCTGGCGCGCACGAGATCGAACGCCGCGATGATGGGCCATACCAACATCGACTTCGTCGCCGCCGACGTCGAGCGCCGCCGGGGCAGCGGCCTTCCCGATGCCTCTATGGATCGCGTCATCGCCGCGAACCTCCTCTTTTCGGCGCGAAACAAAAGCGCGCTCGTCGAGGAGATCTGGCGCGTTCTCAAGGAGGGCGGGCGCGCCGTCGTCACCGACTGGAAGAGCTCGTCCTCCGGACTCGGACTCGAGCCCAAGGATACGATCGCCGAGGAGGATGCGCTGAAGCTCTTCGAGCGCGGCGGGTTCGCGTTCGTCAAAAAAGTCCCTGCCGGCAGCCACCACTGGGGCTTCGTCGTCGAGAAGAAGAGGACGGGACGGGGCAGAACATAGCGATGAACGGACCGGGGGTGATATACTTATCGTGAACAGCGTTATTTCCTGATGTCCGTATGAAATCAACCTCGACCTTCCAGATCATCGCGCTCTCGGTCGCCGTCTTTTTCCTCATCATCGGCATAGTCGTCTTCGCGCTGCGCGGCGGCTCCTTCAGCGGCACTTCGCAGGGGCCCGTCGTCATCTGGGGAACGCTCGACCAGCAGACGATGCAGGGCGTCATCAACACGCTCAAGGCGACCGACAACTCCTTCAATAATGTTACGTATACGGAGAAGGATCCGGCGCTCTACGAGAACAGCATCGTGAATGCCATCGCCGCCGGAAACCCGCCCGATCTTTTCCTTTTGCCGCAGTCGGATATCGCCCAATTCTCCGACAAAGTGCAGACCATACCGTACAGTGCCGTGAGCCAGAGCACGTTCATATCTTCTTTCGTTGACGAAGGGCAGCTCTTCCTCACGCAGGGCGGCGCCTACGCTCTGCCGCTCACGATCGACCCTCTCGTGATGTACTGGAACCGCGACCTCCTCGCCTCGGGAGGCATCGCCTTGCCGCCCGCGCTGTGGAGCGATCTCACGAACGACGCGCCGAAACTGACGCAAGTCGACGCTGCCGGCAATATAAAAACTAGCGCTGCCCCGCTCGGCCTCTGGACCAATATCACGAACGCGAAGGCCGTCCTCTCGACCTTGTTTATGCAGGCGGGGGACCAGATCATCTCGACCGACCAGAACGGCACCCCGGCGGCGGTCTTCGGGACGCGCCCGCAGCAGGCATCCGAGACGCCCGCCGAGTCGGCGCTGCGCTTCTACACCGACTTCGCCAACCCCTCGAAATCCGTCTATTCGTGGAACCGCGCGATGCCGCTCTCGCAAGACGCTTTCGCGGCGGGGAAGCTGGCGCTCTACTTCGGCTATGCGAGCGAGTATAACGCAATCGAGGCGCGCAACCCGAACCTGCATTTCGACGTGGCGCTTATGCCGCAGGCGCAGGGCGGTTCCAGCACGACTTTCGGTACTATGGTCGGCCTTGCGATGCCGCGCGGCGCGAAGAATCCGACCGGAGCGCTCGCCATAGCGGAAAAGCTTACGGCTGCCGCGGCGGCGGGGACGGTGGCGCAGGCCTTCAACTTGCCGCCGGTGCGCCGGGATCTCATCCAGAACGCCCCGGGAAACGCCGTGCAGCAGACCTTTATGAAATCTGCCCTAATCGCTCGCGCCTGGTATGACCCGAATCCGCCCGCGACCGACAGCATCTTCCAAACGATGGTAGAATCGGTGGTGAGCGGCGCAGCGACCCCCGCCGACGCCGTGCAGGCCGCGGCGCAGGCGTTCGTCCGCCTCGTGCCGCCGAAGTCGTAATCCCCTTGACCGAACTATGATGAAAAAAATTATCGCCGCCGTTTCGGCCGCACGCCGGTTTCTCCCGGCGCTTCTTGCCGCACCGTGGACCGCCTTGGCGCAGGACAGCTATCAGGTGACGAATCCGCTGGGCGACATCACGCTCTGCGGGCTCATCAAAGCGGTCCTCAATGCTGCGATGGTCATCGGCGTCCCTATCGCGGTCCTTCTCATCGTGTATGCGGGCTTCAAGTTCGTCGCGGCGCGAGGTTCTTCTGAAGACCTTGCGAAGGCGCGGACGAACCTCTGGTACACCCTCATCGGCATACTCATCTTCTTCGGCGCCGGCGTCATCGCCCAAATAATCATCGGCACATTGACCGCAGTCGGCGTCTCGGGCGTCTCGTCGTGCTGATGTCCTCGGCGCCCCCTTACTTCATTCTATGAACTTCGCAACGCTTGTTTCCGGAACGGTGATACCGATCGTCAATTCGGCGGTCGGAGTGCTGCTGACCGTTTCGCTCGCCATTTTTCTGTGGGGAATCGTACGCTACATCATTTCCTCGGGAAGCAGCGAAAAGTCGCAAGGCCGCGAGATGATGGTCTGGGGCATCGTCGCGCTCGTCGTCTTTTCGGCGATCTGGGGCATCGTCGCGCTCGTGAAGACCTCGTTCTTGGGGGCATAAGATTTCGGCCGTGAGGGTATCTATGCAAACGTTCGCCCAACAATTGACGCTCCCCAACATTGAGAACGGATTTATGTTGCTCGGCGCCTGTCTTATCGCCGTCCTGCTCATTATGTTCTTCTGGCATCTGACGGCCTACGTCTTCTTCAAGGGGGACGACGCCCACCGCATACACGCGAAGATGGGCATTCTCAATACCACCATATCGCTCGTGTTCCTCCTCATCGCGTGGTGGATCTTCGAGCGCATCGCGGGCTTCTTCGGGTGAATTATCCACAATCCGGAAGGACGGTCCTTTTGGACGGTGACCCGGAGCATATGCCGAGCGACGCAAACACAAGGGTATTTGTTGCACCGCTCTGCGGTGCGCAGGGGCGAGGATTTGCGAGCCCTGTCCGGGACTTCGTCCCGGGGCAAATGCCGCTTTTATCCACACAGCCGTCTTGCGGCCCCAGCCGTTTGGGACCACACTTTAGGTAGTGCCCGGTCAGGAGCACTCATCATTAATTACTAGCATTTCACTATGACTTTTCAGACGCTTCTTACCAACATTTTGAATTTGATCAACGGATACATCATCCCGCTTCTGATCGCGATCGCCATCATCGCTTTTTTCTGGGGCATCGTTAAGTACATCTGGGGCGCCGGCGGCGGGGAAGCCAAGGCGGAAGCCGTTAAGATAATCACGGCAGGCATCATCGGCCTCGTCGTGATGCTCGGCGTCTGGGGTATTGTCGCCCTCGTCTCCAACAGCTTGGGTATCGGCGGCTCGACGACGATAAGCCATCCGACCGTACAATAATGCAGCGGAATGCGGCGGCGCACGGAGCGCCGCCGCATTTTTCGTATATACTTAACTATTGCAGCGTCGCGATATCTCGCCTATGACCCCGGAAACGCTCCGCAATAATCTTGTGTCCGCCATCATCGACCCCTTGATGGTGCTTCTCTTCGGCGCGGCGCTTCTCGTCTTCGCGTGGGGCATCGTCGAGTTTATATGGGGCTTGAGCTCCGGCTCGGAAAACAAGGAGAAAGGGAAGCAGCATATGCTCTGGGGCGTTTTGGGGCTCACGATTATGGTCGGCGCGTACGCCATCATCCAGCTTGTGCTGCGCACCTTCGGCGTTACGACGTTCCAGTGACTTCTCGTCGGGTAAGAAAAATCCCCAGGAGGTTCCTGGGGCTGCGTATGCGTTGCGCCGGCTCGGCAGTTTTAGAAAACACGCTCGAAGAGGTAGGTGGTCTCCACTGAGGAGAACCGTTTCCCTATCCCGGTCCGGGTCCTTGTCCGCGTTCTCTTTTCGACAACGAACTTGGCTGGCAGCTCGTAACCCTCGGGCAGATAGGCGAAGAATCTTCTGTGATCCTCCTCTCTTGTCAGCACAAGAAGACGATCGTTGTACGGATGGTGTTCGTTCTTCGACACCAGCGCCGTGCCGAGGACGAAGTATGTCTCCCCAACGCTCATAAACGAGGGCAGCTGATGTTCCGTCAGGATGGCCTTCCCGCCGTCAGTCATATTCCGTGCGAGATCCTCGGTCTTCCAGAGGAAGTATGTCAGGCTCAGACCGAGGACTACGATGATCATCTTTGCCGCCTGATCGCTCACGAGTGCGGCAAGCGCCACAAGCATTGCGAAAGCGGCGATGCCGCCAGGACCTTTTTGCATAATTCCTCCTTGGAGCTAGTGGAGTCTAAACGATCGCTGATCTGCGAGAAATTTACAATATAAAATATTAACGTCAAGTTTTTTGCGTACAAAATGCGGCACCCGGCTCCCAAATCCGCGAAACTATGATAGTATGCTGTTCATCCGCCCATAGCTCAGTTGGTAGAGCTGCTCCCTCTTAAGGAGAAGGTCGTAGGTTCGAATCCTACTGGGCGGACCGAGTTATCCCCAGAAAACAAGGCCGGGCCTTGTTTTCTGGGGATAAGCCCGTGCCCTCGTGGCGGAACTGGTATACGCGCCTGCCTTAGGAGCAGGTTCCGAAAGGATTAGAGGTTCGAATCCTCTCGAGGGCACTCAGCAAAGTGAAATTGTGCGCAGACACGATCCCCCCGCCATCTGCTTGCATTGAACTTGTCGAAATGTGCCGGGGGTGGGGTCTCCTTCGCCTCTCGCCTCGCCGCCGCTCGCCTCGGGCTAGGCACCGCCTCAGCATTTTGCCTGCTGGCAAAATATGCTTCCGGCGTTCGATCCCCACGCGGATCGTGCGAAGGCACGATCCTCCCCGCAACGTCGCTTCGCTTTGTGCCGGGGGTGGGGATCGAACCCACATGCGCCCTAACGGGCTCACGACATTTTAAGTGTCGCGCGTCTACCAGTTTCGCCACCCCGGCATTATATTCGCTCCTCGTGCGGCGCTCTTCGCAGAGCGAGAAGGGCTATCACTGAAGAACCGACGACCGTGTACAGCGGATACAGCAGATTGTATATGGTAAACGTCGTCGTTGCCACGACGGCGAGCCCTGAGGCGAAGACATACAGCGCCCAGAGGCCCGCTGGTTCGGTTTCGGGAACACGGTAGGTTTTGACGATCGTCGGAATGGTCACGAAAAGATCGGCGAGAATAATGAGAACAAGCGCCGTCAGGGGCTCGTGTGTGAATCCCCAGACAACAAGCGCCGAGACACCAAGCGCAAGGCATACGACATCGACGCGGGTGAGGCGCGCATACCCCTCTCGTATGGCAACAAACGCGATGATAGCTGTCGACAATGTGCTGAAAAGAGGCACAACAAGCGACCAGCTCGCTCCCTTGGAGAACTGGGCCCCGGAAGCGATAGCAAAAAGGAAGCACCACCCGGCCCAGGAAACAATATTGGGTCGGGTCGGACCCTTCAGGATGCTGCGAACATACGGATAGATGATCGACAGATAAATGATTGTCGCCAGAACGCCGAGCGCAGTATGCCAATCATTCGCATTCATTTGAGGCCACGGCGGGAATCGCACCCGCGTATAAGAGTTTTGCAGACTCTTGCCTTACTACTTGGCGACGTGGCCGTGGGGGCTATTTTACCGCACCTCGCTCTCTTTCTCTAGAGCGAATTCGATATGCGGCGCGCGCGGAAGCTTCGTGTGATCCTTGAGATACTTTTTGAGCCCGACGACGTTGCGGTCGGCGAGCCCGAGAGCGGCTGCGGCTTTCTCTGCCGGCAAGACGGAGAGATAGACCGTCGCGTGGCTGAAGTCGGACGAAAGTTCGGCGCGCGTCACGGTGATAAGCGACTGAGGGCCCGCTTCGCGGGCCAAAAACTCGGCCGCCGCGTCGCGGAGGATCTGCCGTGCCGTTTCCATCCGGTTTTTCATAGGAATACTCTACTTATAGGCCACCTCGAAGGCTTCGAGGAGATCGCCAGCGGCGAGAGCGACGTCGGTCTTGACCATAGCACCGAACTCGTCGCCGGCCTCGATCTCCTTGACCGCGATCTTCTGCGACTGGAGGCTCTGCACGGTGCCGCGGCCGAGATCGAGATCGCGCCGCATCACGCGCACTTCGGCGCCGAGCTTGAGGACGCCGCTCTCGACGCGCCCGCCGAGGACGATGCGGTGCTTCGCGGAGCTGAAGACCTTGAGTATCTTCGCCGAGCCGACCGGCTCCTCGATGCGCGAGCGCGGGCGGCGCTTTTCGAACTCGGCGGCGAGCCATTCGGCGAGTTTGTAGATGATGTCGAAGGTGGCGACAACGACCCCGAGCCGCTCCGCGAGAGCTTGCGCCGCGGCATCGACCTTGACGTTGAAGCCGACGACGATGCCCGGGTACTCGCTGCCGGCGGCGAGTTTGACGTCGGCTTCGCTTATGGATCCGGCGCCCTTCGAAACAATGCGTATCTCAAGCCGCGGATAGTTCGGCAGCTTCTCGATCTCGTGGACGATGGCGTCGGCGATGCCGGCGGCGTCCGTTTTTATGACGACAGGAAGAACGAGCGCCGCTTCTTCCTCGGCGAACTCGCTGCCCTCGGCGGCCGGCGGTTTCGCGGACGCCGCTGCGCGCTTCTTCGCGAGCTCCTCCGCGCGCTCCTCTTCCGCCATGGCGCGCGCCGCAGCCTCGGCTTCTTTCTTCGACGCCGCGACGCGGAATTCGCTCCCAACCTTGGGGAGCGAGGAAAAGCCGGTGATGCGGACGGGGCTGCCGGCGCGCGCCTCGCGGATGCTGGTGCCTAAAAAGTCCTCCAGTATCCTGACCGGCGCGCTCGCGGCGCCCGCGACGACATACGTGCCGCTCCGGAGTATGCCGTTCTTGATGATGAGGGTGGCCGAGGCCCCGCGCTTGCTGTCGATATGCGCTTCGATGACGACGCCTTCAGTAGGAGCTTCGGGGTCGGTATGGAGCCCTTCCATCTCCGCCGCGAGCACGATGAGGTCGAGAAGCTCGGGCACGCCGGCGCCGGTTTTGCCCGAAACGGCGGCGAAGGGGATGGTCCCGCCCTGCCCCTCGAGGTAGATGCCGTGCTCGAGGAGCGAGAGTTTGGCGCGCTCAATATCGGCCGCCTCCCTGTCTATCTTCGTGAAGGCGACGATGTACGGGATATGCGCCGCCTCGATAAGCTTCGCCGCCTCGAGAGTCTGAGTCTTCGCGCCTTCTTCCGCGGAGACGACGAGAACCGCCACGTCCGCGACGGAAAGGCCGCGCGAGCGCATCGCGGTGAACGCTTCGTGCCCCGGCGTATCGAGGAAGGTGATCGTGCGCGGCCCGCTTTGCGTTTCGTGCACCGCTTCGTACGCGGAGAGCCGCTGCGTGATGCCGCCGGCCTCACCGGCTACGACGTTCGTTTTGCGGATATAGTCAAGAAGCGTCGACTTGCCGTGGTCGATGTGGCCGACGATGGCGACGATAGGAGGGCGCAGGGTTTCTTTGGCGGATTCTTTTTTCATAGGCAGTGGTGAATATCGGCATACCTTCGAAAGGCGCTCGAAACTATTTTTTTGCGGCGGTTTGAACCTTGCTCGCCTCGCGCGCTTTCTGTATCGCTTCCGCTTCCTCGCGGGTCAATTCGAAGGACGACCGGCCGTTCTCGATAGGCTTCGCGTAGACGCTCGTCTGGCCCTCGCGCGCGTAAATGGCGGAAAAGACGACGCCGCCCGCGTGCTCGTCGAGCAGCGCCACGGCGAAGCTCTGATTGCCGCCCGAGCCGTCTCCGCGGAACGGATTGAAGCGGACGACGCCGACGCCCTGGATGCTCTTCTGAAGGCGCCCTTCGGCGTGCTTGAGATAATTCTCGAGTTCGTCGCGGAAAAGCTGGAACTCGCGCACGCGCCGCGACAGCTCGCCCAGGGTGTCTTCAAGCGAGTCGCCCTTGCGGAAGGTGAGCTTGCGTACGCGCCGGTGGCCGGCGAGGCCGATCGCGAGCGCCGCGACGGAAAGGATGAGCGCGCCGAAGGCCGCATACGGTGCCGCGGCTTCGACGTACGGCGCGCTGGCCGCTATGAGATACCCGAACGACATACGGCGCAGGATAGCATATACTGCGGTAATAATGAAGGAATTTTTTACGTCGCTGCGGCCGTTTTCCGATCGGAACAAAGGGCGCCTTTACGCCGACGCCGCGGCGTCGACGCCGCTCCATCCGCGCGCCGCGCGGCGCCTCGCGAAGCTCCTCGCGCTGTACGGAAATCCGGGCTCGCTGCACGCAGAGGGCGTCGCGGCGGAGCGCGAGCTTGAAGCCGCGCGGAAGGAGGTCGCCGCGGCGCTCGGCGCTCATACGGACGAGATCGTCTTCACGAGCGGAGGAACCGAGGCCAACAACCTCGCTCTCGCGGGAGCGCTTATGCCGCTCGTGCGCGATGAGTGCGCGAGCGGGCGTCCCGCGCTGCGGGCGGTAACGACGGCGATCGAACACCCTTCGGTGCTCGGGCCGCTTCGGAACCTCGCGAAGCGCGGCCTCGATCTCGTCGAGCTTCCGGTCGACGAGGGAGGGCTCGTTTCGCCCCGAGCGCTCGCGGACGCTCTGACCGAAGAGACGGTTCTCGTCTCCGAGATCGGA
>JAKALC010000072.1 GCA_021813335.1 bacterium
AAAACGATGCCATTGTAGTCAGGGACATCACCACGGAGTAGAGGGGTGAGATCTTGACCGTCGAGATCAAGGGCTGGATCGCCAGCGAGGTGGAGGATAGTGAGGATGAGGTCGACGAGGGAGACGTCATGAACATCCGCTTCGCGGTGTGACCGGCGCTCCGCGCGGCGCGACACGGCGCGCGCGTAGTCGAAGAGCGCCGCGAGCTCCGTCTCTCCCGCGATGACGAACGAGTGCGGGTTTTCGATCTTCTTTTCGAGGCCGCCGATGGCTCCTTCGAGCGCGTCGACCGCCCTCTCCTCGACGGCCTTCCGGGCGCCCGCGAGCTCCGCCTGGATGATGAACAGCGTCTCCTGCACCGCGCGTACGAGGACGGCTGCGCCCTCCTCCTCGCTCTTCCGTGCGGCCGCGTAGCAGACCCCGAGGAGCGAATTGAGTTCGTCGAGCGTTCCGAGCGCCTCGAAGACGGAGCTGTCCTTGGGAAGACGCTCGCCGGTGCCGTAGAGGCCCGACGTGCCGCCGTCCCCTTTACGCGTGAATAACATAGCCCTAGTATAGGACAATCATTACCGATACAATAGCGCTATGGATACCACGACCCGCCGCACCGCCCTCATCGTCCTCGCCCTCGCCGCCTTCGGCTTCATCGTGCGCCTCTTGCCGCACCTCCCCGACGCGACACCCATAACGGCGATTGCCATCGCGAGCAGCCTGTATCTCGGCCGGCGCTCCGCGCTCATCGTGCCGGTCGCCACGCTGTTCCTCTCCGACCTCCTCATCGGGCTCTACGATTGGCGCATTATGGCGAGCGTGTACGGCTCGTTCCTCGTCATCGGCGCCGTGAGCTATCTCTCGGCGAAGCGCCCCGGCATTCTTTCGAACGCGATCGTCATCGTCTTCGCGGCGCTCTTTTTCTTCCTCGTTACGAACTTCGCCGTGTGGGCGTTCTCGCCGTGGTATGAAAAGTCGCTCCAAGGCCTTCTCTATTGCTACGCGCTCGGATTGCCGTTTATGCGCAATATGCTTGTGGGAGACATTCTCTACACGACCCTCATTCTCGGCTTCTTCCGCGTACTCGGCTTGAGCCGGCAGTATGGCGCACAGCGCATTCTCGGAAACGCTCAAGGCGCCGCCGTGCGGCACACCCGCTAAGCCGCTTTTTTGACGGACGGGCGCGGATATTCTCCAATGCGCTTTGCGCTTGCGCGCGCCCGCGCGGTGCGTAGAATTGAGGCACGGTTATCTGCCGATCCGGGAAGGTCCCGGTCGGGCCGCCGACAAAAAGGCGCGCTGGAAGTCAGGTGAGATCCCTGCACTATGCCGTAACGGTAATGTTCCCTCGGGAACGAGTCCGGTCTTCAGATACACCGCTTCCCGAGCAGGAGACACGGCCGCATACGGCGCAACGACACATCAATTCTGCTTCGGGCAGGATTTTTTCGTATCCGATCCCCTATGACAAAACGAAAGACACTCTATCTTCTCATCGCGCTTTTCCTGCTTGCCGCGGGAAGCGCCGCCGTGCGCTTATCGCACAGGTCTCCTCAGCCGTCCGCGGCGCCCGCCCCGGAGAGCCGGAGTGCGGCACCGGCCGAAGCCTCTTCCTCCCCAGCGTCCTTTTCGTCGGCATCCCTGTCGCGTACCGGGAGTGCGACGCTTCTCGTCGGCGCAACGACGTACGCGATGCCGGTCAAGGCGGGGGAAACGATATTCGATGCTATGCAGCAGCTTGAAAAGACCTCGGCGTTTTCCTTCACCTACCGCGCGTACCCCGGCCTCGGCGCCTTCGTCGAATCGATAAACGGCACGGCGGGCGGCGGGGGATACGCGTGGTTCTGGTATAAAAACGGCGTCGAATCGCCGGTCGGCATCTCGAGCGCCGTCGTCGAGCCGGGCGACAAGATCGAGTGGCGTTTCGAGGCGGCGGCGAATTATCAATGATCTTTGCAAACCTATGAACATCACGAAATTAGCGGTGCGGTCGGTAGCAGCGGGCGTTCTTTTCATTGCGGCGGGAGCGCCTTCTTTCGCCGCCGCCGCAACCCCCACCGCGAATGCGGTGGTGGCGACCGCGGCCGAGGGTGTCGCGACGACGACGGTTCTCTCCGGGACGTCGGGCGGCGGCGGCGCCCTTTCGTTCGCGACGACGACGAGCCCCGCGCACGGGACGCTCGGCGCCATTCAGGGCGACGGCAGCATTACCTACACGCCTTCTGCGGCGTTCACGGGCACTGATTCGTTCTCGTATGTGGCCGTCGAAGCGTCGTCGACGGGCCCGGCGGCGACCTCGAGCCCCGCGACCGTGACGATAACGGTTACGGCGCCCGCAGAGCACGTGACCGTGAATATCCGCGACGGAGCGACTCTGCTCGGGCCGTGGACCGTCGTCCTGCCCGACGCAAGCACGACTGATACACTCATAACGCCGAACGAAGGGACGACGAGTCCCGTCAGCGTGCCGGCGCGCAACCTGCTTTCCGTTCTCGAAGCGCTCGACGCGGCGAAGAGCGAGTTCGCCATCACCGACGTAAGCTACTACGATTTCGGCGCTCCCTACGATGGCGGCCTCTATCTCAGCTGCCTCTCGGTGCCGAGCGCGACCTCGTCGCCCTTGTGCTCCAATTGGCAGTATATGATCAACGGGACAGCGCCTCAGGTCGGGGCCGGCGCCTACGCGCTCTCGAACAACGACACGGTCTTTCTCTACTTCGGTTCGCCGCGGCAGGTCGCGCTCTCGACCTCCACGGTCGCCGCGGGTGTTCCTTTCACCGCAACGGCGGAATCGTATAACTATGTCGACAATTCCTTTGCGCCGGCCTCCGGGGTCACGATAGGCGTCACGCAACCGAACCCGAACGATCCGTACAATCCGACCGAGGTCGCGACATCGACGGTCGGCGCGGACGGAACGGCTGCCTTTACGCTCGCCGCGGCAGGAAGCTATGCGGTCGGCATTAAGGAAGATTATTATTCCCCGACAACCTCGCTCACGGTCACCGCCGCGGCGACCTCGACGCCGGATGCCGCATCATCGACGCCGCAGGCCTCTTCACCGCAGTCGTCGGGCGGTGGCGGAGGCAGCGGCAGCTACATCGTTCATTCCTCGCTCGACGAGGCGAAGGCGCTCGCGTTCCTGAAAAGCGCGCAGCATACCGACGGTTCGTTCGACTCGCCGCTCCTCTCCGATTGGGCTGCGCTCGCGTTCGCCGCGCTTGATCC
>JAKALC010000073.1 GCA_021813335.1 bacterium
GGTCGAGACGATCTTCGTCACGGGAGCGTCCTCTTTCAGCGCCTCATGCGGACCGGAGAGGCTCAGCGTCTCATCGGAGAGCGCCCCGCCTACGGAAACCGACGGCGACTGAGCATCGGCCGCGAGCGGTTTCGCGGATGTCTCATATTCAGAGAGCGCCTTGCCTATCTCACCCGAAAGATTTTGATAGGCGTCGATCACGCGGTCGAAGTCTTCCTTCGTGATGAGGAACATTACGTACGGCATGCCGATCTTCCCCGAGATGAACTGCAGCGCATCGAATGCTTCGATGTTGTCCGGATCGGTAATGCCGACCTCGAGTGCGCCGTCTACAATGCCGAGCGGCACGAATCCGTAATGGCGCGCTGAATCGAGCGGGATGTAGCGCAACGCCTCCTCCGCGGCGGGAGGATCGCCGAGAACGCGGGTCGGGAGCCCGTACGCCTTCCCCGCTTCGGCGAGCGTATCGGCAAGCGAGATATTGCGTTCGGCAAGCGCGTCCGCAAGCGGCTTCTTCTCGGCCAGATCGGCTTCGACTTCCTTGCGATCGCTCGCGGAAAGGAATCCTTTATCAACGAGGAATCCGAGGAAGTTCATTACTCATTTTCCGATTACTCCGGGAACGGCGGCGAAAGGATCGAGGCGCCCCGCGGATTCGGGAGCGATCGGCGTCGAGAGGTCGATCAGCGCCGCAAAATTCGGATCGGAGAAGATCGATGTATCAAACGATATGGGCGTGAGCTTGCTCACAAGCGTACTGAACCGCGCCTGTGCTTCGTTCTGCTGCACGTCCGTCGTCAACGGCGGCTGATTGCCCGTTCCGGTAAAGAAATACCAGTAAGCCCCCGCTGCAACAATGAGCGAGGCGACGATGAGCAGTATGGTGTTGGAATCGAGTTTCATACGCATCTCTCTAGTTAGCGGAGCCAATAAAGGCGCAGGACCATTTGGTAGGTGTACACGCCGGTGTCCGAACCTTTGACGACGAGGTCCTGTATGTCGAGAAGGCGCGCGCTCCGCTCTATCCCGCTCAAAAACGTTTGGAGCGCGGCGTACGTCCCGACCGCCGAAAGAGAGAGACTGATCGAGCCGACCGGATTGACGGCGGTTGCGGACGGCACCGCCGCAGTCGCGCCATTCTGCGCGGCCGCCGCATTATCCGAGACCACGTCGACATTCGAAAGCGAGAGCCCTGAACGCGCCGCAAGCGCGTTCAGGTCGAGGATGAGCCCCACGTTATCGACCGAATCGGGCAGGAAGGCGTTGAGCCGGCTCAGGTTCGCGGGATCGATAGCGGCGCGCGCGGAAGCGAGCGTGTTCTGCTGGGACGCGTACTGGTTCGCCGCCGCAAGCGCCTGGTTGTCGAGCGCAATGGCGGCCTTCGTATTGGCGATGGAACCGGACCAGGTCGGGTTCACGTAGATGAAAAAGATGCCGATGGCGACAAGAAGAGCGAAAAGCGGAAGGATGCGGCTGTTCATGGTGCGGTGGTTGCGGCCGGCGTTACGGGCGCGCTCGGCACATCCGTATTCGGCGAAAAGGCGATGAGCTTCGGATCAAGCGCGGCCGAAAGCCCGAAGTTCACGGAGTTGTCCTTGTTGATGCTTATCTTGGAGAAGATCGCATCCTTGATGCGGCCGTCGGTAGCGAACGCCGTCGAGGCGGCCGCGAGCGCATTGAAGCTCTTCGCGACGCCCGCCGCTTCGATCTTCGCCGTACCGGTCGTATCGAGCACAAGATGGAGCGAAGTAAAACGAACGGAGCCCGGGAGGAGCGTCTCCAGCGCGCCAAAGAAATTCGAGATCGCGACGTGCTTCTTGAGGAGCGTCCCGCTCTGGTCCAGACGATTGCGCAGCCGCACGAAGCCCTCGACCGTCACCGGATCTATCGCAGCTTCCGCCTTGGCGAGCGCGGTATCTTTGGCGGCGCGGTCCGCCACAAGCAGGCGTCCGTAGAAAAAGACGCCGAGGGCGAGCAGGAAAACGATGCCGAGGGCGCCATAGGCGAAGAAACCGAACGCGCCGCCGAAATCGGCGCGGAACTTCTGCGGAGCGGCGCCCGCAGCATGGGGAACGAATGAAGTCGGTATCGGCGGAGGAAGAGCCATTTCCTTTTTAGTATACCCCGCGATATATCAACCGTCACGCGCAGTACGAACAGTTGTGGACAGTACCGCCGTCTTGGCATCAGCGCGCCGCAAAAAACCGCCCGGCATCAGACCTCTTCCAGTTTGCGGAGCGCGAGACCGACTGCAACGGCGAACTCAGGACCTATCTCTTCAAGGACCGGACGCATGAATGCCGGCGCTTCGGTCTTCTTGAAAGGATCCGCGACGCGCACATCGATGGAAAACGTCTTTTTCGCATAGGCGCCGAGCTCTTTCGTGACGCCGCCGCCGCCGGTGAATATGATGGAGGAGACGGACTTCTTGTGCCCTGTTTCGTACTGCATCAGCACGCGCCGCACTTCCGAAAATATGCGCGAGAACACGAGTTCGGGGCTCCCGAGCGCGCCGTCAGTACCGAGGCCCTCTTTCTTCTTCAGCGCTTCAGCCTGCGGTATGGAAACATTCCCGGAAACAGAAATGGCGCGCGTGATGTCCTGGCTCCCCACGGAGATCGCGTGCGAGATCGCCACGACGCCGTGCTCGACGACGTAGGTCTTCGTGGACGCGGCGCCGACATCGATGACCATGACCGGCTTCACCGGGTCCTCGACCACCGCGCGGATAGTGCTGAATATCTCTATCTCATAGAAACTCGCGGCGAGCCCTGCGCCGGCGGCGACGCTCTGGAGCAACGCGAGCTCGTCGTTATGGACCGCCACGAGGAGGACCTCCACCGTCTCGCGCGTCGGGGCGGCGGATTCCGCATCGGCAAATTGCGCCGGCTCCGCTTGCGGCACGATGAACCAATCGAGCTGCACTTCGTTCACGGGCACGGGGATGTATTTGCGCGCCTCGAGTTCAATGACGGTCTTCTGCTCCTGGGGGTCTTTGCGGTACGGGAGCTTCACCAGCGTGAGGAGCGACCGTGCGAACGGTATGGAAACGCCGCAGCTCGTCGTCGTTACTTTTGCTTCGCGCAAAAGGTCTTTCAGCGTCTCAGTTATCTGCTCGGCGGAGAGGTTCGTCGCCTGCCCCACTTCGGAGCCGCCGTAGGGGCCGAGCGCGAGTTCGCCGTACGTCTCAAGTATGGCTTGCCAGCGCTC